>JBQGCR010000307.1:0-4894 GCA_052038585.1 Kineosporiaceae bacterium | reverse complement strand
CCCGCCGCCGTGCCGCCGAAGGCCGCCGCCCCGACGACGACCCCGCGCGACCTGCCGCAGGCCGCCCCGGCGCGCAAGCCGTCCGAGGAGTCCGAGGTGCTGCGCCTCAAGGGCCCGGCCGCCCGCGTCGTGACGAACATGGAGGCGAGCCTCGAGGTCCCGACGGCGACCTCCGTGCGCGCCGTGCCGGCCAAGCTCCTCATCGACAACCGCGTCGTCATCAACAACCACCTCAAGCGCGCCCGCGGCGGCAAGGTCTCCTTCACCCACCTCATCGGCTTCGCGCTCGTCGAGGCGCTGGCCCAGATGCCGGAGATGAACCGGGCCTACGGCACGGACGCCGACGGCAAGCCCGCCGTCGTCGCGCCCGCCCACGTCAACCTCGGCATCGCGATCGACCTGGCCAAGGAGGACGGCACCCGCCAGCTCCTCGTGCCGAGCATCAAGCACTGCGAGTCGATGGACTTCGCGCAGTTCTGGGCCGCCTACGAGGACGTCGTCCGCCGGGCGCGCGGCAACAAGCTCGGCGCCGACGACTTCGCCGGCACGACGATCTCGCTGACGAACCCCGGCACCATCGGCACGAACCACTCGGTGCCGCGCCTCATGAAGGGGCAGGGCACGATCATCGGCGTCGGGGCCATGGAGTACCCGGCCGAGTACCAGGGCGCCAGCGAGGAGACCCTGGCCCGGCTCGCCGTGAGCAAGATCCTCACCCTGACCTCGACGTACGACCACCGGATCATCCAGGGCGCCCAGTCCGGGGACTTCCTGCGCGTCGTCCACGCCAAGCTCCTCGGCGAGGACGGCTTCTACGACCGGATCTTCCACGCGCTGCGGATCCCCTACGAGCCCATCCGCTGGGTCCGTGACATCTCGGTGTCCCACGAGGAGGACATCAACAAGACCGCGCGGGTCCAGGAGCTCATCCACGCCTACCGCGTGCGCGGCCACCTCATGGCCGACACCGACCCGCTGGAGTACAAGCAGCGCCGCCACGAGGACCTCGACGTCACGACCCACGGCCTGACGCTGTGGGACCTCGACCGCGAGTTCCCCACCGGCGGCTTCGGCGGCAAGCCGGTCATGAAGCTACGGCACATCCTCGGCGTCCTGCGCGACTCGTACTGCCGGACCATCGGCATCGAGTACATGCACATCCAGGACCCCGAGCAGCGTGCCTGGATCCAGGAGCGCGTCGAGCGGCCCTACGCCAAGCCGACCGCCGACGAGCAGCTGCGGATCCTGCGCCGGCTCAACGCGGCCGAGGCGTTCGAGACGTTCCTGCAGACGAAGTTCGTCGGGCAGAAGCGGTTCAGCCTCGAGGGCGGCGAGTCCGTCATCGCGCTGCTCGACGCCGTGCTGTCCGCCGCGGCCGACGCCGACCTCGAGGAGGTCTGCATCGGCATGCCGCACCGCGGCCGGCTCAACGTGCTGGCCAACATCGCGGGCAAGTCCTACGGGCAGATCTTCCGCGAGTTCGAGGGCACGCAGGACCCGCGCTCGGTGCAGGGCTCCGGCGACGTGAAGTACCACCTCGGCACGGAGGGCACCTTCCGCACCGAGGAGGGCGCGTCGACGAAGGTCTACCTCGCGGCGAACCCGTCCCACCTCGAGGCGGTCAACCCCGTCCTCGAGGGCGTCGTCCGGGCCAAGCAGGACCGGCTCAACAAGGGCGGGACGTCGTTCCCGGTGCTGCCGGTGCTCCTGCACGGCGACGCCGCGTTCGCCGGCCAGGGCGTCGTCGCCGAGACGCTCAACCTGTCCCAGCTGCGCGGGTACCGCACGGGCGGCACCGTCCACGTCATCATCAACAACCAGGTCGGCTTCACGACCGCCCCGGCGCAGTCGCGCTCGTCGGTGTACTCGACCGACGTCGCGCGGATGATCCAGGCCCCGATCTTCCACGTGAACGGGGACGACCCGGAGGCCTGCGTCCGCGTCGCGCGGCTGGCGTTCGAGTTCCGCCAGGCGTTCGACAAGGACGTCGTCGTCGACATGGTCTGCTACCGCCGCCGCGGCCACAACGAGGGCGACGACCCCTCGATGACGCAGCCGCTCATGTACAACCTCATCGAGGCCAAGCGCAGCGTCCGCAAGCTCTACACCGAGGCGCTCATCGGCCGCGGCGACATCACCGTCGAGGAGGCCGAGCAGGCGCTGCGCGACTACCAGGGCCAGCTCGAGCGGGTCTTCGCCGAGACCCGCGAGGCGACGAAGGACGCCGGGGCCAAGCCGCCGAGCAACGACGTCACCGCCGGCCTGGACCTGCCGCTGGCGCAGCAGGACAAGGGCGCCGGCCACGCCGTGACGACGGCGGTGGACGCCGCGACGCTCAAGCGGATCGGGGACGCCTACGTCTCCCCGCCCGAGGGCTTCACCCTGCACCCGAAGCTCCAGCCGCTGTGCGAGCGGCGCGCGGCGATGGTCACCGAGGGCGGCGTCGACTGGGGCTTTGGCGAGCTCCTCGCGTTCGGCTCGCTGCTCATGGAGGGCACGCCGATCCGGATGGCGGGCCAGGACAGCCGCCGCGGCACGTTCGTCCAGCGGCACGCCGTGCTCACCGACAAGGTGACCGGCGCGGAGTGGACGCCGCTGGCGAACCTCACCTCCGACCAGGCCAAGTTCTGGATCTACGACTCGCTGCTGTCCGAGTACGCGGCGATGGGCTTCGAGTACGGGTACTCCGTCGAGCGGCCCGACGCGCTCGTGCTGTGGGAGGCGCAGTTCGGCGACTTCGCCAACGGCGCGCAGACGATCGTCGACGAGTTCATCTCCTCCTCCGAGCAGAAGTGGGGCCAGAACTCCTCGGTCGTCCTCCTGCTCCCCCACGGGTACGAGGGCCAGGGACCGGACCACTCCTCGGGCCGGATCGAGCGCTACCTGCAGATGTGCGCCGAGGACAACATGACGGTGGCGATGCCGTCGACCCCGGCGTCGCACTTCCACCTGCTGCGCCGCCAGGCGTACGCGCGGCCGCGCCGCCCGCTCGTCGTCTTCACCCCGAAGTCGATGCTGCGGCTCAAGGCGGCCTCGTCGGCGGTGGAGGACTTCACCACCGGCACGTTCCGGCCGGTGATCCCCGACGCCGCGCAGCTGCGCTCGGCCGACGTCGACCGCGTGCTGCTGTGCTCGGGCAAGGTCTACTACGACCTCGTCGCCGAGCGGACCAAGCGGCAGGACACCTCGACGGCGATCGTCCGGGTCGAGCAGCTCTACCCGCTCGACGCGGCCGGCCTCGCCGAGGCGCTCGAGCCGTACGCCGACGCGCAGGTCGTGTGGGTCCAGGAGGAGCCGGCGAACCAGGGGCCGTGGCCGTACATCGGCCTCGCGCTGCCCGAGGTGCTCGGCCGCCGGGTCGTCCGGGTGTCGCGGCCGGCGTCCGCCTCGCCCGCGGCCGGCTCGTCGAAGAAGCACGCGGCGGAGCAGGCGACTCTCGTCACGCAGGCGTTCGACCGCTGAGGTCCTCGCCGACGTCCTCGACGTCACCGTCGTCCCCGGCGCGCCGTCGCGCCGGGGACGACGTGCAGTTGGGACAATCGGTGCGTGTACTTCACCGACCGAGGGATCGAGGAGCTCGAGCAGCGGCGCGGTGAGGAGCAGGTGACCCTCGCGTGGGTCGCCGCGCGCCTGACCGACTTCGTCGACACGCACCCGGAGTTCGAGACGGCCGTGGAGCGGTTCGCCACGTGGCTGGCCCGGCTCGACGACGAGGACGAGTGACCGACGCCGGGCCCGCCGGGCCCGGTCACGCATGGCTGGAGCGGAGATGACAGCGACGATGGACCAGGCCCAGGACGTCACGGACGTCATGACGGGGCTGCGCATCTGCGTCGTCGGGGACGACCTCGTCGCCGGCGTCGGCGACCCGCGAGCGCTCGGCTGGGTGGGCCGCGTCGCGGCCCGCACCTCACGCGACGCGGGACCGGTGACGACGTTCGCGCTCGGCGTCCCGGGCGAGTCCAGCGCGGGCCTGCTCGCCCGCTGGCGGGAGGAGACCTCGCGGCGCTTCGGGGACGACCCGACGTCGTCGCGCCTCGTGCTCGGCCTCGGCGTCCACGACCTCGAGGGCGGCATCTCGCTGCCGCGGACCCGGCTCAACCTCGCGAACGTGCTCGACGAGGCCCAGGCGCGGTCCCTGCCGGCGCTCGTCGTCGGGCCGCCGCCCACGCTCGACCCGACCCTGAACACCCGGATCGCCGAGCTCTCCGCCGCCTTCTCCGACGTGTGCCAGCGCCGCCGCGTCGTCTACGTCGACACCTTCACCCCGCTCGCCGGGCACGAGGACTGGGTCGCCGACCTCGGCGCCGGCGACGGCCTGCACCCCGGCCAGGTCGGCTACGGCCTCATGGCCTGGCTGGTCCTGCACGGCGGCTGGCACACGTGGCTGGGCCTGCCCGAGGGCTGAGCCCCTCCCTCCCCCGGATCCACGGCACCCGGCGGGAGGCTGACGTGATCCACGGACATGCCGGGTCGCCCCGGCAGCCCGTCCGGTCCGTCGATCACGTCATGGCTCACCGAGACCCGTACCGCCGTCCGCCCCGAGCGGCGATGGCGCGATCCACGAACACGAGACGATGATCCACGGACCGCCGACACCCTGGATGACGTGATCCACGGACACCCCGGGTCGCTCCAGCAGCCCGTCCGGTCCGTCGATCACGTCATGGATCACCCAGGGCCCACCCCGCCGTCCGCCCCAGCCGCTGGACGCGTGATCCACGAACACGAGCCGGTGATCCATGGACCGCCGGCACCGCGGATGGGTGATCCACGGACACACCGGGTCGCTCCGGAAGCCCGGCCTGTCCGTCGATCACGTCAGGGATCACCCCGGCCCACCCCGCCGTCCGCCCCGAGCGGCGATCGCGTGATCCACGGACACGAGACGGTG
>JBQGCR010000306.1:0-5890 GCA_052038585.1 Kineosporiaceae bacterium | reverse complement strand
GGTGTCGCGGATGCGGCTCTCGGAGGCGGCGAGGTTCTCGACCGTCACGTTGAGGTTGTTGATCTTGTGCTCGAGCCGGTTCTGGGTCGCACCGAGCTGCGAGCGGGTCGTGCTGACGTTCTTGATGGCGGTGTCGAGCAGCGAGATCGCCGCCGACGCCGCCGTGGCGAGGCTGGCGGTCGACAGGCCCAGGCCCGACGAGGTCATCGCCGAGGAGAGCGCGAGGACGAGGACGTCGCCCTTCGTGCCGCCGACCTGGAAGGTGCCGATGTAGGAGCTGTCGAGCAGCTTCGTGCCGTTGAACGTCGTCTTGGTCGCGATGTCGTCGAGCTCGGAGCTGAGCGCGGCGAACTCGGCCTGCGCGGCGGCCTTGGACTCGGAGCTCTGGGCGCCGTCGTTGGACGCCTGGACCGCCAGCTCGCGCATGCGCTGGAGGATCGAGTGCGTCTCGGTGAGCGCACCCTCGGCGGTCTGCACGACGCTGATGCCGTCCTGGGCGTTGCGGACGGCGACCTTGAGACCGCCGATCTGGGCCCGCAGACCCTCGGAGATCGCCAGGCCGGCGGCGTCGTCGCCCGCCCGGTTGATGCGGAAGCCGCTCGAGAGCTTCTCGAGGGACTTGCCCATCTGGCTGTCGGTGACCGACAGGTTCCGGTAGGAGTTGAACGCGGCGACGTTGTTGTTGATCCGAAGACCCACGGGTGTGTCCTCCTTGGTCAGGGTCGTCCTCTGCGCCGTCCGTGGCGCAGCACGTCCCCTGTCGGCAGGAGGTCAGCGGCCCTGAGCGGGCGCTCCTGCGCCGATCGGGTGGACCGGCCGGGCCAGCCCTGCGCCGTCGAGGTAGGCCTGGACGTCGGCCCGTTCCTGCACGCTGGACCGGCGGGCGACCGACTGCACGTAGGCCGCCCGGCGCCGCGCGCGCACGCCGCCGTCGCCGTACCCCGCGGCGCGGACCGTGGCCGCCGGCGACAGCGCCGTCGCCGCCTCCGCCGCGGGCGGCACGACGGGCGTCGCCGGGGGGCGCCCGCCGTCGGGGTCGACGAGGGCCGTGAGGGCCTCGCGGAGCAGGTCGAGCCCCTCGGCGCGCAGCTGGGAGGCGCGGGACTGGGTGACGCCGAGCTCGGCGGCGATCTCGGTGAGCGGCCGCTGGTCGAGGTAGTAGGAGCTGACGACGTGCCGCATCCGCTCGGGGAGCTCGGCGATCGCGTCGCGCAGGTAGCCGATCCGCTCGGCGGACCCGAGCGCCTGCTCCGGCCCCGGCGCGGCGTCGGGAAGGGTCTCGGCGAGGCCGTCCTCGCCGTGGGCGATCGGGTCGAGCGACAGCAGCGTCGCCCGGTCGGTGCCGGACCGGATCTCGTCCACCTCGGCGACGGACAGGCCTGCGGCAGCGGCGATCTCGGCGGCGGACGGCGTGCGGCCCAGGCCGTTCGTCAGCGCCTGCACCGTCTCGTCGAGCGCCCGCGCCCGCGAGCGCAGCGACCGGGTGGCCCAGTCGCGCGAGCGCATGTGGTCGATCATCGAGCCCTTGACCCGCGTCGAGGCGAAGCGCGCGAAGGGCACGCCGAGCGAGGGGTCGAAGGCGCGGGCGGCCTGCACGAGGGCGAGCGCGCCGGCGCCGGCGAGGTCGTCGGTGTCGAGGTGGCGCGGCATCCGCGAGGCGGTCTCCCGGACGATGTAGCCGACGAGCGGCAGGTGCTCGGTGACGAGCGCCTCCCGCTCGCGGGCCGACAGCACGGGGACGCGGACCGGCGGGGTGTCCACGGCGGAGGACGGCGGGGTGGCGTGCACACCGTCTCTTCGGCCGCGTCCCGCCCCGGCTCCACCCGGACGCCACCGCGCCCCGGCGATCCACGGGCGGATTCACCCGGTCGGGCGAAAGTCGGTGACGCACTTCGGCTCAGAATCGGCGCCAGGGTGCCGACAGGCAGGGCTGAAGACACGCAGCACGACCGACAGCCCGCCCGACCCCGCCGGATGTGGAGACCCCCCATGAGCCTGCCCGACCTCGCCGCGGTGCTCTGGCGTCAGCGCGAGATGCTCGAGAACCTCAGCTACCGCCTGGAGTGCGAGCAGCTCCTGCTCGCCGCCGGCCGCAGCCGCTGGCTCGCCCGCGCGACGGCCGAGGTGGAGAGCCTCCTCGACGACCTGCGCGTGCTCGAGGTGCAGCGGGCCGCGGCGTCCGACCTCGCGTGCCGCGAGCTCGGGATGGCGCCCGGCGCGACGCTCGAGACCCTCGCGGCCGCGGCGCCGGCGCCGTGGGACGGCGTGCTCGTCGACCACCGCAACGCGCTGCTCACGCTGACCGGCGAGCTGTCCGCCCTCGCGGAGACCAACCGCCACCTCATGTCCGCGGGGATCCAGGCCGTCGAGTCCGCGCTGGCCCGGATGGGCCTGGCCGTCTCCCAGGCCACCGTGGGCTACGACGCCCGCGGCCGCACCGGCCGGCCCGCGACGACGCCGACCGTCGTCGACCGGGCCCTGTGAGAGGACGACGACGATGACCGGCTTCTCCAGCCTCAACACCGCGCTGTCGGGCATGTTCGCCGCGCAGCGCGCCATGGACGTCGCGAGCCAGAACGTCACCAACGCGAACACGCCCGGCTACTCCCGCCAGCGGGTCGACCTCGCCTCGCGCGGCGTCACGGCGACCGCGACCTTCTTCACGGGCAACAACCCGACCTCGGTCGGCGGCGTCGACGTCACCGACATCGCGCGGATCCGCGACGTCTTCCTCGAGGCGACCCGCCAGGCCGCGGGCTCCCGGCAGGCCGCGCTCGACGCGCGGACGTCGGTCCTCACCGGTGCCGAGCACCTGCTCGGCGAGCCCGGCGACGCGGGCCTGCAGTCCGTGCTCGACGACTTCTACTCCGCCTGGCACGACCTCGGGCAGCGCCCGACGGACTCGGCGGCCGGCTCCGTCGTCCTGCAGAACGGCGAGGCCGCCGCGCAGACGCTGCGCTCGCTCGCCTCCGGCCTCGACGCGCGGTGGTCGACCGCCCGCGACGACCTGGCGAACGCCGTCGTCCTCGCGAACCAGACCGCGGCCGACCTCGCCCGGCTCAACGGGCAGATCCGCCAGCAGTCCGTCGTCGGCCAGCCGGTCAACGAGATGCTCGACCGGCGGGACACCCTCGTGCGCACGCTCGGCGAGCTCGTCGGGGCGACCGCCGTCCCGGGCCAGGACGGCATGGTGTCGGTCAACGTCAACGGCATCTCGGTCGTCAACGGCACCGAGGCCGAGACGCTGACGCTCGCCGGGGCGACCCAGCTGACCGCCGCCGCCGGCGACCCGCCGCGGCTGCAGTGGGGGACGACGACGGTGCCGGTCGCCTCCGGGCAGGCCGCCGGGCTGCTCACCGCCCTCGGCTCGGACCTGCCGGACCTGTCCGAGCAGGTCGACCAGGTCGCGCAGTCGCTCATGACCGCCGTCAACACGCTGCACCAGAACGGGTTCCGCGTCCCCGGCAACGTGGCGGGCGGCCGGTTCTTCTCCGGCACGGGCGCGCGGGACATGGGCGTCGTCCCCACCGCGCCGGACCAGATCGCGGCGTCGGCACGGGCCGGCGCGGTCGACGGGTCCAACGCCCAGGCGATCGCCGACCTCGCCGACGACCGCGTGGCGCGCACCCGCCTCGGCGGTCCCGGCCCCTCGGAGCTGTGGCGCGGGGTGACCGGCGCCGTCGGCACGACGGTCCAGTCGCTCGAGCGGGCCGTGCAGATCCAGCAGTCGGTCGTGGCCGCGGCCGACGACGCCGTCGAGGGCGACGCCGGGGTTAACCTCGACGAGGAGATGACGAACATGCTGCTCTTCCAGCGGGCCTACCAGGCGACGGCCCGGGTGGTCACGACCGTGGACGAGATGATGGACGTCCTCATCAACCGCACCGGAACCGTGGG
The DNA here is from genome assembly GCA_052038585.1 of Kineosporiaceae bacterium. GTDB lineage: Bacteria > Actinomycetota > Actinomycetes > Actinomycetales > Kineosporiaceae > JBQGCR01. The sequence goes on along the minus strand of JBQGCR010000306.1, from coordinate 1,993 downwards.
CAGGTGACGTCATGAGCATCGGACGAGTGACCCAGCGCTCGATGAGCACGGTCGCCCTGCGCGGCCTCCAGTCCGCCCTCGGGCGCACCCAGGACCTGCAGAACGAGCTGTCGAGCGGGCGGAGGATCAACCGACCGGGCGACGACCCCGCCGGCGCCGTCTCGTCGATGAAGCTGCGCTCGCAGCGCCGCGCCGACGACCAGTACGTCCGCAACATCGACGACGCGAACGGGCGCCTCCAGGCCGCCGACGACGCGATGCAGACGATGAGCGAGCGGCTCATCCGGGTGCGGGGCCTGCTCACCCAGGCGAACAACGGGGCGATCGACGCCGCGAGCCGGCAGGCGCTCGCGCAGGAGATCACGGCGATCCGCGACGACGTCGTCGACCTCTACAACACCCGCTTCCTCGACCGGCCGGTCTTCGGCGGCACGAGCGCCGCGGCCGACGTCGTCGACCCCACGTCGTTCGCCTACCTCGGCGACGAGCAGCCGGTCACGGCGCGCATCTCGCGCGACGCCACGGTCCGAACCGACGTGCGCGGCACCGAGGTGGCCGCCGACACCCTGCCCGCCCTGCTCACGCAGGCGGCGGCGGACGTCGCGGCCGGCGACAGCGCGGCGATCGGCAACGGCCTCGCCGCCGTCGACGCCCAGCACAAGACGATCCTGCGCGCCCTCGGCGACGTCGGGGCGCGCGTGGCCCGGATCGAGATGACCAGGACGAAGGTCGAGTCGGAGAAGCTCGACTTCACCTCCCGGATCAGCACCCAGGAGGAGGTCGACCTGCCCGAGACCATCATGAAGCTCTCGGCGCAGCAGCTGGCCTACGAGTCGGCGCTCAAGACGGCGTCCAAGGTCATGCAGGTCTCGCTCGCGGACTACCTGCGGTGAGTGCGCCCGCCGCGGTGGCGGCCCCGGCGTCGGCTAGCGTGGGCGCCGTGACCGACGAGAGCGACCTGCCGGTGCTGCGGTTCGTCCGCCCGATGCCCGGCTTCGGGGAGCACACCGACTTCGTCCTCGTCTCGCTCGCGGACGACGACGAGGCCGCCCCGGTGGTCTACGAGCTGCGCGCCGTCGACGCCCCGCAGGTGCGGTTCGTCGTCGCCGTCCCGCACGCCTTCTTCTCCGAGTACCACGTCGAGATCGACGACGACGTGGCCGCCGACCTCGCGCTGACCGACCCGGCCGACGCGCTCGTTCTCACCGTCGTAACCCTCGGTGAGCAGCCGACCGCTAATCTGTTGGCGCCGGTGGTCATCAACGCCCCCCGACGGCTCGCGGCCCAGGTCATCCTGTCCGGGTCCGACTGGCCGGTCCGGGCGCCGTTGGCCTAGGCCGTACCGCGCCCGCCGGGGCGGTGCGTGCAGGGACGCGCCGACCCGCCAGGAGGCCAGCATGCTCGTCCTCACCCGCCGCGCCGGGGAGAGCATCGTCATCGGCGACGACGTCCGCGTCGTCGTCCTCGACGTCCGGGGGGACACGATCCGGCTCGGCATCGACGCGCCCCGCTCGGTGCAGGTGCACCGCGCCGAGGTCTACGCCGAGGTCCACGCGCAGAACGCCTCCGCGGCGGGCTCGACCGACGCCGACCTCGCGACCGCCGCGGCGACCCTCGCCAAGCTGGCCCGCCCGCGCCCGCAGCGCCCGGCTCCCGCCCAGCAGCCCCCGGCTTCGGCCCAGCAGCCCCCGGCCCCGGCCCAGCAGCCCCCGGCCCCGGCCCCCGATGCCACCGACCACCCGGTCCCCAAGCCCAAGCCCCCCGCCCGCCCGACGGAGTAGCCCCACCCCCGCCCACGCGTGATCATGCACGTGGTGCGGGTGATCATGCACGTTGCGGGCGGCGGGTGGTAGAGGTCTGCGCGTCCGCCGCGTTCGGAGACTCGGCGGACGCCCGGGTTGGCGGACCGCATGACGCCGCCGGCGATCCATGTCGATGGTGCGGGGATCCATGTCGATGGGCCGGTGATCCATGGCTGCGAGCCGGTGATCCA
>JBQGCR010000305.1:0-11453 GCA_052038585.1 Kineosporiaceae bacterium | reverse complement strand
CAGGCCATCCGCCGCACGCGGGCCGGCCTCAAGGACCCCAAGCGCCCCGGCGGGTCGTTCATCTTCGCCGGCCCCACGGGCGTCGGGAAGACCGAGCTCGCCAAGGCGCTCGCGGAGTTCCTCTTCGGCGACGAGGACTCGCTCATCCAGCTCGACATGAGCGAGTTCTCCGAGAAGCACACGGTCTCGCGGCTGTTCGGCTCCCCGCCCGGCTACGTCGGGTACGAGGAGGGCGGCCAGCTCACGGAGAAGGTGCGCCGCAAGCCGTTCTCCGTCGTGCTCTTCGACGAGGTGGAGAAGGCCCACCCGGACATCTTCAACTCGCTGCTGCAGATCCTCGAGGACGGCCGGCTCACGGACTCCCAGGGTCGGATGATCGACTTCAAGAACACGGTCATCATCATGACGACGAACCTGGGCACCCGGGACATCGCCAAGGGCGTCCAGATGGGCTTCCAGGCCGGCAACGACGTCCGCACGGGCTACGAGCGGATGAAGGCCAAGGTCAACGAGGAGCTCAAGCAGCACTTCCGGCCGGAGTTCCTCAACCGCGTCGACGACACCGTCGTCTTCCCGCAGCTGTCGCAGGACGAGATCATCCAGATCGTCGACCTGATGATCGCCAAGGTGGACGAGCGGCTGCGCGACAAGGACATGGGCATCGAGCTCACGCCCGCGACGAAGATCCTCCTCGCGACGAAGGGCTACGACCCGGTCCTGGGCGCCCGGCCGCTGCGCCGGACGATTCAGCGGGACATCGAGGACAACCTGTCCGAGAAGATCCTCTACGGCGAGCTCCACGCCGGCCAGATCGTCCTCGTCGACGTGGAGGGCGAGGGCGAGAACGCCCGCTTCACGTTCACCGGGACGACGAAGTCGGCCCTGCCCGACGTGCCGCCGATCGAGACGGCGGGGGCCCCGCAGGACGACCGCGGTGCCGCGGGAGGCGGGATCCAGGACACGGCGTGAGCCCTTCCTGACAGCACGTAGCGTGACGGCGACGGCCGGGCCAGTTCCGCGGATCTGGCCCGGCCGTCGCCGTCGGTGCGCTTTGCTAGTCTCCGGCGCGTCCCGGTGGATCATCCCGTCACCACCGGCTCGGGACAGAAGGAGACCTCAGTGCACCGCACCACCGTTCTCGGCGGCCTCGCCGCGGCCGTCCTCGGCCTCGTCGTCGTCCCGCCCGCCGCCGTCGGCGCGTCGACGGCCGGCACCGGCCCGGCCTCGCCGGACACCGTGCTCGCGCAGCCCCTCGCGGGCAGGGCGGCCGTCGCCGCGCTCGGCTCGCGCGTCGAGGCCGTCGCGGCTCGGCAGGGCCTGACCGCCGCGCGCTACACCCACCTGCTCGAGTCGGACGCCACGGTGCGCGCCGACCGCAGCGGGGCCCTGCACGTCGTCGACCCGGCGGCCTCGGCGACCGAGCTCGCCGCCGCGGCGACCGAGGTCGTCGCCCGGGGGCCGTTCCCCAGCGCGCAGACCTTCACGCTGCACTCCCGGCCCGGCGCCAACCGGACGATCTACCTCGACTTCACCGGCGCGACGGTGAGCGCGACGGCCTGGAACACCTCGTACGGGGTCGCGGCGTCGCACCCGGCGTTCGACCTCGACGGCGCCCCGGGCACCTTCTCCCAGGCCGAGCGGGACGTCGTCCAGAGCGTCTGGCAGCGGGTCGCCGAGGACTACGCGCCCTTCGCCGTCGACGTGACGACGCAGGACCCCGGCGCGGCGGCGCTGGAGCGCTCGTCCACGGCCGACGCCGTGTTCGGCACCCGCGTCCTGGTCAGCCCGAGCACCAACGCGATCAACCAGATCTGCGGGGGCAGCTGCGGCGGCGTCGCGTTCGTCGGCACGTTCGACTCGGTGGGCAGCGCCCAGTACCAGCCGGCGTGGGTGTTCCCGCAGGCGCTGGGCAACTCGGCGAAGAACATCGCCGAGGCCGCCTCGCACGAGGCCGGGCACAACCTCGGGCTGTCCCACGACGGCACCGCGACGATCGGGTACTACGCCGGGCACGCGAACTGGGCGCCGATCATGGGCGTCGGCTACAGCCACCCCGTCTCCCAGTGGAGCCGCGGCGAGTACACCGGGGCGAACAACACCGAGGACGACGTCGCGGTCATCGCGGCGAACGGTGCCGCCAAGCGCGCCGACGACGCCGGCGGCACGACCGGCACCGCCGTCACCCTCACCGGGGCGGGGACCCGCTCGGGCGTCATCTCGGCCCGCACCGACAAGGACGTCTACCGGCTGCGGCTGACGTGCACCGGCGCCTTCTCGGCGACGGTGGACCCGGCGCCGACGTCGCCGAACCTCGACGTGAAGCTCCGGCTCCTGTCGGCCACGGGGGCGCAGCTCGTCGTCTCCAACCCGGCCTCCGGCCAGGTGAACGGCGACGTCGCCTCCGGCCTGTCGGCCTCGGTGGGCGGCACCCGCGCCGCGGGGACGTACTTCCTCGAGGTCGACGGCGTCGGCAACGGCGGCGGCGCCGCCGGGTACAGCGACTACGGCTCGCTCGGCTCGTACACGCTGCGCACGACCGGCTGCCTGGCCTGATGACCCGGCCGCCGGGTCGGCTCAGCCCGGCAGCCGCAGCAGGCCGTCGACGGTGACGTCGACGAGGCCGTCCTCGACGAGGCTCGCCAGGCACCGGTCACGCTGACCGGGGTCGCGCAGCGCCTCGTCGGGGGCGGCCGTCGCGAGCGCGGCCGGCTCCACGGGACCGGGTGCCGCGCGCAGGTGGGCGAGCAGCAGGCCGCGGACCCACCGGTCGGTCCCCGCCCAGGCCTGCCCACGGCGCGGCGGGCCGTCGTGCTCGGGGGCGCCCGCCGCCTGCCAGGCGCACAGCGCCAGCACCGGGCAGGTGTCGCAGCGCGGCGCCCGGGCCGTGCAGACGAGCGCGCCGAGCTCCATCGACGCGACCGCCCACGCCGCCGCGGTCGTGGCGTCGTCGGGGACGACCGACGTCGCGAGCGCCCGCTCGGCGGCCGTGTACGAGGGCGCGGGGTACTGCACGCCCGTCACGGTGCGGGCGAGGACCCGGCGCACGTTCGTGTCGACGACGACGGTGCGCCGGCCGAAGGCGAACGCCGCGACGGCGGCCGCCGTGTAGTCCCCGACGCCCGGCAGCGCGCGCAGCGCCTCCTCGTCGTCCGGCACCACTCCGCCGTGCCGCTCGACGACCGCCCGCGCGGCCTCGTGCAGGCGCAGGGCGCGGCGCGGGTAGCCGAGCCGCTCCCACATCCGGATGGCCTCGCCCGGCGCGTCGGCGGCGAGGTCCGCCGGCCGCGGCCAGCGCCGCAGCCATCGCTCCCACGCCGGCAGCACCCGGGCGATCGGGGTCTGCTGGGACATGACCTCGCTGACGAGGACGCCCCACGGGGTGCAGTCCGGACGGCGCCACGGCAGGTCCCGCGCGTGGTCGGCGTACCAGGCGAGGACGGGGCCGTGCAGGGGGTGGGCCGGCATCGGACGGGGCCGTCGACCTCAGACGTAGCGCTCGAGGATGCTCGACTCGGCGAGGCGGGACAGGCCCTCCCGGACCGCCCGGGCGCGCTGCTCGCCGACGCCGTCGACCGTCATGAGGTCGTCGAGGTTGGCGGCGAGGAGCTTCTGCAGGTCGCCGAAGTGGTCGACGAGCCGCTCGATGATCGCGCCGGGCAGCCTCGGCACCTTGTGCAGCAGCCGGTACCCGCGCGGGCTCACCGCGCCCTCGAGGGCCTCGGTGACCGTGCCGTACCCGAGCACCCGGGCGACGTGCGTGAGGTCGACGAGGTCGCCCGAGGCGATGTCTGCGACCTGCTCGAGCACCTGGTCGACGGTGCGCCCGGAGCGTCCCTCGTCGACGTAGTCGCGGATCACGAGCTCGCGGTCGGCGCCGACGCCGGCGATGAGCTCGTCGAGCTGCAGCGACAGCAGGCGGCCGTCGGTGCCGAGCTCGATGACGTAGTGGGCGATCTCCTCGGAGATCCGGCGGACCATCTCCAGGCGCTGGACGACGATCGAGACGTCCCGGACCGTCACGAGGTCCTCGATCTCCAGCGCGGACAGGGTGCCGGTCACCTCGTCGAGGCGGGACTTGTACCGCTCGAGGGTGGCGAGGGCCTGGTTGGCCTTGGCGAGGATCGCGTCGGAGCCCTCGAGGACGTACCGGCGGCCCGCGACGTAGAGCGCGACGATCCGCATCGACTGGCTCACCGAGACGACGGGGTAGCCGGTCTGCTTGGCGACCCGCTCGGCCGTGCGGTGCCGGGTGCCGGACTCGCTCGTCTCGATCGAGGAGTCCGGGACGAGCTGGACGGCGGCGCGCAGCAGCCGGGTGCAGTCCCGGTCGGTGACGATGGCGCCGTCCATCTTCGCCAGCTCGCGCAGCCGCGTCGCGGAGAACTCGACGTCGAGCGCGAAGCCGCCGGTGCACACCCGGTCGACGACGTCGTCGTAGCCGAGGACGATGAGCGCGCCCGTGCGGCCGCGCAGGATGCGCTCCAGCCCGTCGCGCAGCTCCGTGCCGGGTGCCACCGCGGCCAGGGTGGCGCGCAGCAGGTCCTCAGGGGAGCGATCGACCACCACGACGCGCATCCTATCGGCCCCTATAGCGTGTATGCGTGTCGTCGTCGCCCGCCGTCCTCGGACCCCCGGTCTTCTCGGGCGGGACCGGGCGCAGCGGGACGACCGTCGTCGCCAAGCTCCTCGACGCCCATCCCCTTGTCGCGCACGGCATCCCGTTCGAGTGCAAGTTCCTCACGAGCGCCGGCGGGCTGTGCGACCTCGTCGACACCCGGCTCCGGCGGGGTCCCGTCGCCCTGGCGCGCCGCCTGGCGCGGGGCAGCGTCGAGTCGTTCGAGGAGCAGCTGCGCGGCCGCTGGTTCCGCCACCGGTACGGCGACGGGCGCGAGCGCGGCCTGTGCCAGGGGATCGACGCCGCGACGGTCGAGGCGGCGCTCGCCGGGTTCGCCGACCGGCTCGCGGCCGACCCGGTCGCCGCCGCCCACCGGCTCACGCACGACCTGCTCGACCCGCCGGCCCGCAGCCGCGGCAAGCAGCGCTGGGTCGACACGACGCCCGGGAACGCCTGGCGGGCCCGCAGCCTGCACCGGATCTTCCCCGACCTGCGGCTGGTCCACATGATGCGCGACGGCCGCGACGTCGCCGCGAGCGTCGCACCGCGCTACTGGGGTCCGGACGACGTCGACGAGGCGCTCGCGTGGTGGGAGGACCGGATGCGCCGCTCCGGGGAGGCCCTGCGCGCGCTGCCGGAGGGCAGCGTCGTCCACGTCGAGCTCGAGGACCTCGTGCTCCGGGACCGCGACGCCACCCGGCGCCGGCTGCTCGCCTTCCTCGGCCTCGACGACGACCCGGCGGTCGCGGCGTACCACGACACGGCGATGAAGCCCGACCACGCCCACCTCGAGCGCTGGCGGCACGGCCTCACCCCGGCCCGCCAGGACGAGCTCACCGAGCGCTACCTCGCCGCGCTCGATCGGCTGCGCGCCGCGGGACTGCCCGCCCCGACACCCTGACCCCTACCCGGGGCGGGTCTCCGACGGCTTCCACAGCGGCGTGGGACCGGGCAGGGGGGTCAGGCGGGTGATGACGGCCTGGGCGTGCACGAGCGTCGGCACCGGGTACAGCCGGGCGCGGCCGAGGTCGCGCTCGGCCACCTGCTCCTTCGTGCCCTGCGGCACGAGGATGCGCTGGTAGCCCAGGCGCACCGCCTCGGCCACCCGCTGGGCGAGCATGGGCACGGGCCTCACGTCGCCGGACAGCGTCACCTCGCCGAGGGCGACGGCGTCGACCGGCACCGGCGAGTCGGTCCCGGCGGACAGCACCGCCAGGCAGGTCGCGAGGTCCGCCGCGGGGTCGGACAGCCGGATGCCGCCGACGGTCGCGAGGTAGACGTCCTTGTCGTGCAGCCGGAGCCGGGCCGTCCGCTCGCAGATCGCGACGAGCATGGGCATCCGGCCGGAGTCGAGCCCGGAGACCCCGCGCCGGGGGTTCGGGTTGGAGGTCGCCGTCACGAGCGCCTGGATCTCCGTGACGAGCGGCCGGCGGCCCTCGATCGTCACGGTGACGCACGAGCCGGGGACCGCCGCGTCCCGGGTGCCCCGGAACAGCTGCGACGGGTCGGGCACCTCGACGAGGCCGTCGTCCGTCTGCTCGAAGCAGGCCACCTCGTCCGCCGGCCCGTAGCGGTTCTTCACCGTCCGCAGGATGCGCAGGAACGTCTGCCGGTCGCCCTCGAGGGTCAGGGTCGCGTCGACGACGTGCTCGAGGGCGCGGGGCCCGGCGACGGTCGACTCCTTCGTCACCTGCCCGACGAGGCAGACCGGGATGTTCCGGGTCTTGGCGACCCGGGTGAGCGCCTGGGCGACGGCCATGACCTGGGAGACGCCGCCCGCGCGGCCCTCGACCTCGGCCGACGCGACCGTCTGCACCGAGTCGACGATGACCAGCGCCAGGTCGGCCGCGTGCTCCTCGACGTGCCCGATGACCGTCGCGAGCTCGGTGTCGTCGGCGAGCAGGAGCCCGTCGCTGTCGACGCCGATCCGGCGGGCGCGGACGGCGAGCTGGTCCACCGACTCCTCGCCGGACAGGTAGAGCACCGTCCGCCCGGTCCGCTTCGCGACGGCGTCCGCCACCTCGAGGAGCAGCGTCGACTTGCCGGCGCCGGGCTCGCCGGACAGCAGGAGCACCTGCCCGGCGACGAGCCCGCCGCCGAGGACGCGGTCGAACTCGCCGATGCCCGTCGTCATCCGCTCGACGGGTCCGCGGGCGGCGACGTCGCGCACCCGCCGCGCCGTCGTCGTCGGCGTCCTGCCGGTCGTCGAGGCGCGCAGCCCCGCCTGGGAGGTGGCGGCCACCTCGGCGACCGTGCCGAACTCGCCGCAGCGCGAGCACCGGCCCGTCCAGCGGACCGAGCTCGCGCCGCAGGAGGTGCAGGCGTAGGACGTCGTCGACTTGGCCACGACCGAGAACCTAGCCGCAGCGACCGACAGGTCAGCTGATCGGCGTCCCGCCCGTCACGCCGATGACCTCGGCGGTGATGTACGAGGACTCCTGCGAGGCGAGGAACACGTCCGCCGGGGCGAGCGCGGCCGGCTGCGCGGCGCGGCCCATGGGCGACTGCTCGCCGAAGCTCGAGACCTTCTCCTCGTCCATCGTCGCGGGGATGAGCGGGGTCCAGACCGGGCCGGGGGCGACCGCGTTGACCCGGATCCCCTGCTCGACGAGGGCCTGGCCGAGGTTCTTCGTGAAGGACACGATGGCCGACTTCGTCATCGCGTAGTCGAGCAGGTGCGGGGACGGCTTGTACGCCTGGACCGACGCGCTGTTGACGACGGTCGAGCCCGGCTGCAGGTGCGGCAGCGCCGCCTTGGTCAGCCAGAACATCGCGTAGAGGTTGGTCTTCATCGTGCGGTCGAACTGCTCGGTGGTCACCTCGGCGATGCCGCCGTCCTGGGACATCTGGTACGCCGCGTTGTTCACGAGGACGTCGATCCCGCCGAGCTCCTCGACCGTGCGCGCGACGAGGTCGGCGCACGCCGACTCCTCGCGCAGGTCCGTCGGGACGGCGACGGCCTTGCGGCCGGCCTGCTCGACCCACTTGACGGTCTCGGCGGCGTCCTCCGCCTCGTCGGGCAGGAACGCGATGGCGACGTCGGCGCCCTCGCGCGCGAACGCGATCGCGACGGCGCGCCCGATCCCCGAGTCGCCCCCGGTCACGAGGGCGCGCTTGCCCTTGAGACGGTCGCTGCCGCGGTAGGACTCCTCGCCGTGGTCCGGCTGATCGTCCATGTCCTGCGTCCGGCCCGGGTGCGGGATCTCCTGCCCGTCGGTGTCGGGCTGCGAGTACTGCTGCGCAGGGTTCTCTTCGGTGTACTGGTCGCCGCTCTTCTCGGTCATGCCAGGGACGTACCCGACCCCGGCGCGCGTACGCGCCGGGGCCGAGTCGTCACTGCGGGTGCGACCTCAGAAGAGCGTCAGCTTCGACGCGGCGATGATGACGCCCCCGGCGACGACGGCGACCGCGGGCACCCCACCCATGACGAGCGCCCCGACGTCCTTCGTGCGCCGGAAGAGCACCGCCGAGGCGGCGAGCATGATCGCGGCACCGACGAAGGTGACCGAGAAGGCCGTCCAGACCGCCGACGTCGAGGCGTCCTGCTGGCCCGGCCCGACGATCATCGCCGGGATGACGAGGGCGACGACGAGGCCGACGGCCCAGACGGCCGCGATGCCGAGCGAGGCCTTCTTCGGGTGCGGCCAGCGGATCGGCGGCTGGGCGCGAGGGGTCTCGCCGGGTGCCCCGGCGGCCTCGGGCGGCGCCGAGCCGGGGGCTGTCGTGCCGCTCGCGGTCGGCGGCTGGGCTGCTGCTGTTCCCTGAACCCGCTCGGACCGGATGGCGTCCCGGCGGGTGCCTGTGGTCTCCATGGGACCACGATGCTCCTGTCCGCCCCGTTCGGCCACCCCTGACGGGCCTGCGACGATCTAGAACCGCTTCCAGAACAAGTTGACCGCGTAGTCGACCGCCGTCCCCGGGTGCTCCCGGAGGATCTCGTCCGCGAGCGCGGGGGCGAACTCGATCCGGACCACGGCCTCGAAGCGCTCGCGTGTCGGCTGCTCCCACCGGATCTCCAGCGGGACGCGCTCGAAGCCCTGGGTCGACCAGAAGCGCTCGACCCGCCCGGGGTCGTACGTCGGCAGGGAGCGCCGGAACCAGCCGCCGAACGTTGACCGCGTGGCGTCGTTGTCGATGACGAAGGCCACCCCGCCGCGCCGGACGACGCGCCCGAGCTCGCGCAGCCCCGGCTCGCAGCCCGGCCCGAAGAAGTACGCCCAGCGGGCGTGGACGACGTCGACGCTCGCGTCCGGCAGCGGGACCCGTTGCGCGGTACCGGACCTCACCTCGACGTGCGGCAGGGCGCGGGTGCGGCGCATCGCGAGGTGGAGCAGCGGCGGGTGCGGCTCGACCCCGACGACGCGCGCGGCGTCCGCCGCGAAGCGGGGCAGGTGGTAGCCGGTGCCGCAGCCGACGTCGAGCACCGTGCGTCCGGCCCAGTCCTGGATGCCGCGCATCGTCGTCTCGAGGATCCCGTCGGGGTCGACGCCCTCGTTCTCGTGCTCGTAGACGGCCGGGGAGTCCCAGATGTTCGGGCTCGGGATGACGCCGGGGCCGCTGCGGTGTCCGGCCACCGGTCAGTCCCGCGGGACGCCCGCGGCGGTGCCCGAGGCGGCCTTCGTCGCCGGGTGGACGGTGAGCGGCAGCAGCCGCCGGGAGCGGGTCAGCGCCTCGCAGTGCTCGACGAGGGTGCGGTAGCCCTTCTTGCCCATGAGCTCGGTGAGCTCCTCGGACAGCGACAGGTACACCGGCTGTGCCCCGACGTGGGCCTGCGGGCTTCCGGTGCAGTACCAGTCGAGGTCGTGGCCGCCGGCGCCCCAGCCGCGCCGGTCGAACTCGCCGATGCTCACCTCGAGGTAGCTCGTGCCGTCCTGCCGCTCGACGGTGCGGTAGGTCCGCTTGACCGGCAGCTGCCAGCAGACCTCGGGCTTGGTCTGGGTGATCGAGCGGCCCTCGCGCAGCGCGAGGGCGTGCAGCGCGCAGCCGGCGCCGCCGGGGAAGCCGGGGCGGTTGTAGAAGATGCACGCGCCGTCGACGACGCGGGTCTTGCGGGCGCCGTCCTCCTCGACCTCGACCCAGCCGCCGTCCTTCGCGGCGGACCGCAGCTGCCACGTCGTGTCGTCCAGGCGCTTGACGTGCTTCTTGACGTTCTTCTCGTCCGCCGCCTCGGTGAAGTGGGCGCCGAGGGTGCAGCAGCCGTCCTCCGGGCGGTCGCGGTAGATGCCGGGGCAGCCGCGGCCCCAGATGCACGACCACGACGACGTCAGCCACGTGAGGTCGCACCGGAACACCTGCGTGGCCCCGTCGTCGTCCGGGGGGCTCGCGGGGTCCTCGAACTCGACCCAGAGCCGCGTGATGTCCAGCGCCGTCTCCATGACGGTGAACTGTAGGCGGCGCGGTGCCGGGGCCGTCGCGCCCGGTAGCGTTCGTGACCATGCGGCTGGGCGTCCTCGACATCGGCTCGAACACGGTGCACCTGCTCGTGGTCGACGCCCACCCCGGCGCGCGGCCGCTGCCGGCGACGAGCCACAAGGAGGAGCTCCAGCTCGCCTCGCACCTGCTCGCCGACGGCTCGATCGCCGCGGACGGCGCCGACGCGCTCGTCCGGTTCGTCGCCTCGTGCCTCGACGTCGCCGACGAGCAGGGGGCCGAGGGCATCCTCGCCTTCGCCACGTCCGCCCTGCGCGAGGCCCCGAACGGCGAGGCCGTGCTCCGGCGGGTCCGCGAGGAGACGGGGGTCGACCTCCAGGTGCTGCCGGGCGGCGCGGAGGCCGAGCTGACGTTCCTCGCCGTCCGCCGCTGGTACGGCTGGTCGGCGGGGCGGCTGCTCGTCCTCGACATCGGCGGCGGGTCGCTCGAGGTGGCGTCCGGTCACGACGAGGCGCCCGACGTCGCCGTCTCGCTGCCGCTCGGCGCCGGCCGCCTGACGCGCGACCGGCTGCGCGGGGACCCGCCGGAGCGCGACGACGTCCGCGCCGCCCGCAAGTACGTCCGCGCCGAGGTGGCCCGGATCGTCCCCGCGGTGACCCGGGTCGGGACGCCCGACCTCGTCGTCGGGTCGAGCAAGACCTTCCGCTCCCTCGCCCGGATCTGCGGGGCGGCCCCGAGCGCGGAGGGTCCGTACGTGCCGCGCGTGCTGCGGCTGGCGGACCTGTCCGAGCTCGTCGGCCGGCTCGCCGGCATGCCGGTGGCCCGCCGGGTCGAGCTGCCGGGCGTCTCGCAGCGGCGGGCGCCGCAGCTGCTCGCCGGGGCGCTGGTCGCCGAGGCCGCCATGGACCTGCTCGGGGTCGCCGAGCTGTCGATCTCGCCGTGGGCGCTGCGCGAGGGGATCATCCTGCGCCGGCTCGACGCGCTCGCCGACGGCGACGGGGCGTAAAGGGGTCGACGGTCGCGGGCCGCCCGGGCAAGGGTGGGCGCATGACCGAGCGCTTCGTCGAGGTGGCCGACGGTGTCCGCCTCTGGGTCCGCGAGTCCGGCCGCCCGGACGGCAGCGCCGTCCTCCTCGTCATGGGGGCCGGGGCGTCCGGGCTCACCTGGCCGCGCTCGCTCGTCGACGCCCTGGGCGAGGAGCACCGCGTCGTCGTCGACGACCACCGGGACACCGGCGCCTCGTCCTGGGCCTTCGCGGAGCACCCGTACGCGATCACCGACCTCGCGGGCGACGCCGTCGCCGTCCTCGACGCGCTCGGCGTCGACGGGGCGCACGTCGTCGGCATGTCCCTCGGCGGCACGCTCGTCCAGCTCCTCGCGCTCGACCGTCCCGAGCGGCTGCTGTCGGCGACGGTGCTCGCGACGACCGTGCTGCAGGGTGCATCCGTGCCGGACAGCGTTGCGCCGC
>JBQGCR010000304.1:0-7159 GCA_052038585.1 Kineosporiaceae bacterium | reverse complement strand
CCCGGGTGACGTCGTCGAGGTCGAGGTCGAGGGGCTCGGCACGCTCGTCAACACGATCGTCGAGGGGCCGACGGCGATCCGGTCCGACGTCGGCGCGCAGCCGACGGAGTCCGAGGAGGTGCTGTCGACGGCGCTCGGCGGGGACTGGGAGTTCCGTGGCATCCGCGCGCCCCGGCGCGGCTGAGGACGGCACCGGCCCGGCCGGGGCCGCTACGATCCCCGGACCGGGCTGCAGCCCGCGCCCCCGCCGGCTGCGCGAGTTCGGCGCGGGAGGAGCGAGCGTCCTGATGACGGGTCAGTACACGCTGGACCAGACCGAGCGGGCCGTCGAGGCACGACTCGAGGGCCTCGACGTCGACCACGGGGCGCTCGCCGCGATCAGCAACCTCTACCGGGCGGCCGGCGCCGTCCGGAACCACTTCGAGCGCACCGTCCTCGCCGAGCACGACCTCACGTGGACGGCGTGGGTCGTGCTCTGGGTCGTCTGGGTCTGGGGCGACATCGAGACCCGGCACGCCGCGTCCGAGGCGGGCATCTCCAAGTCGACGCTCACCGGCGTCGTCAACACCCTCGACGCACGGGGCCTGGTGCGGCGCAAGCCGTTCCCGGCGGACGGCCGGCGCGTGCTCCTCCAGCTCACCCCGCGCGCCCGCCGGCTCATGGGCGAGCTCTTCCCGCGCTTCAACGCCCACGAGTCGCGGGCCCTGTCGACGCTCACGCCGGACGAGCGGGAGACGCTGACGACGTCCCTGCGCAAGATCGTCGCCCACCTCGAGGACCTCGACGGCGTCGTCCCCGGCGAGAACCCCGCTCCCTGACGGTCTCCGCGGTCAGCGGGCTGCGGCCACGAGCGCGTCGAGGACGGCCTGCTGCACCGGGTCCTTGTCCGCGGTGTCCTCGGGGTGCCACTGGACGCCGAGGAACCAGCCCGGGCCGTCCGGCAGCGTGACCGCCTCCGGCGTGCCGTCGGCCGCGCGGGCGGCGACGGCGAGGCCGTCGCCGAGCCGGTCGAGGCACTGGTGGTGGTAGCAGGAGACCTCGACGCTACGGGCGCCGAGCACCTGCGCCAGACCGGGGTCGAGCACCTCGACGTGGTCGACACGGTGCACGTGCGGGTCGGCCATGTGCTGCTCGAGGGAGCCGCCGCGGGCGACGTTGACCACCTGCGTGCCGCGGCAGATCGCGAGCGTCGGGACGCCGGCGGCGAGCGCCCAGCGGGCGACCGCGAGGTCGAAGGCGTCCTGCTCGGCGTCGACGTCGTAGACGGCCTCGTGGGCGGCGTCGTGCCCGTAGAGCGACGGGTCGAGATCCCCGCCGCCCGGCAGCAGGACGGCGTCCGCCCAGGCGAGGCGCTCGCCGACCTCCTCGGGCGTGACGACGCCGGCCGGCGCCCACGGGTGCACCGCGAGCGGCTCCCCGCCCGCCCGCAGGACGGACTCCGACAGGGCGCGGGCGGTGACGACGGCCCGGTAGCGCAGCGCGGACGCCGACTGGCTGAACCGGGCCGGGACGGCGACGAGCGGGCGGCGGGTCACGACGCGGCCCGGTCGCGGTCGGGCGCAGCGGCGGGGACGTCGTCGTCGTCCGTCCGGAGCCGCTCGAAGACGGTCGCGAGCACCTCACGCTCGGCCGGCGTCGTCCGGTCGAAGAGCTCGCGCTGCAGGTCCGCGAGGTGCAGGCGGGTGGCGCGCTCGACGACGTCGCGGCCGAGGTCGGTGAGCTCGACCCACTGGACCCGCTTGTCGGAACGGCTCGCCCGCTTGGTCGCCATGCCCATCGCGACGACGCGGTTGACGAGCCGGGTCGCCCCGCCCGTCGTCACGTCGAGGGCCGCGCCGAGCTCGGTGACCTTGAGCCGGTGCTCGGGCGAGCGGGCCAGGCGCAGGAGCACCTCGTGGACCGTGCTCGCGATGCCGACCCGGCTCTCGAGCGTCTCGGCGAAGACCCGCTCGAGCCGGCCGTGGGCCTCGTGGAGGAGGCCGTAGAAGCCGATCCTGTCGTCGTGGACGTGCCGGATGCGCCGCGCCATGCGCGCGATCCTACCGGGAAGCCTGACGCGTCAGACAACAGCCGAAGGCCCTTGACCGCGCCGCCCGAGCGGCCCCCGGACCGTTCGCCGCGGAACGACCCGCGGCGTGCGGTCAGCGGACGGCGGAGGCGTCCCGGGACGGCGTCATGACCGAGCGCGCCCGCTGGACGAGCTTGACCGGGGTGAGCGCGTCGCCGACCGACCAGCCGACCTCGACCCGCGGCTCGACGACGCCGAGCCCGGCGCACGCCTGCGCGACGGCCGACCGGAGCCGGATCGTCACCCGGACCGCCTGCCCCCGCGTCGTCTCGGGCAGCATGACGGCGAGCTCGTCGCCGGCCCAGCGGTAGACCGTGTCGCCGGGGCGCAGCGCGGCCCGCAGGCCGTCGGCGACGGCGGCGAGCAGCGCCTCGCCGTCCGCGGCCCGCCCGGTCTCGAGCCGCTCGGCGACGGCCCCGACGCGGACGACGACGAGCGCCGTCGGCCGTGCGGGGGACACCGAGACCCGCAGCGCCGAGCGCAGCGCGCCGAGGAGCTCCTCGCCGTCCGGCAGGCCCTGCGGCTCGTCGGGGTCCTCGTGGACGGCGCCGCGCCGCCCGACGCGCTCGAGCGCCGCGCCGCCGAGCCGGCCGAGGCGGGCGAGGACGTCCTCGTCGCCGGAGGTGAAGGGGTGCTCGCCGCTGCGCCGGGCGACGACGGCGCCGAGCACCCGCCCGACCGCCGCCACGGGGACGGCGAGGACGGCGGTGCCGGCGGTGATCTCCAGGACGTCGTCCGGCACGACCTCGCGCACCCGGGCACCGCTGTCCCACGGGGCGGGGTCGCCGAACAGGCCCGCCCACGGCGCGGCCGAGCGGCGCGCCGACGGGGTCTCCGCGGTGACGCGGGAGCCCTCGACCGTGCGCTCGACGAGCGCGGCGCGGCCGGCCCGGACGAGCCGGTAGGCGGTGTCGGAGGCGATCCGGGCGACCTCGGCGTGCTGCGTCGCGGCGAGCAGGTCCCCGTGGGTGCGGCGCAGGAGCGCGAGCTGGTCGATGCTCGGGCCGCTCTCGCGCGGTGCGGGCAGGCTCGCGACGATGCCGGCGAGCTCCTGGGCGACGTCCTGCTCGAGGCGGTCGAGCGGGACGGACGCGGGCGCTGCGACGGCGGGCACGGGCGCGGGGTCGACGACGGTCATGACGGGCTCCGGTTCGGCGTGGGGTTCCGGGATCGTGGCGAGGACGGGCAGCGGCTCGGGCTCCGGCTCCGGCTCCGGCTCCGGCTCGGGCTCCGGCTCCGGCTCGGGCTCCGGCTCCGGCTCCGGCTCCGGCTCGGGCTCCGGCTCCGGCTCCGGCTCCGGCTCGGGCTCCGGCTCGGGCGCCGGCTCGGTCTCCGGCTCGGGGACGACGACCGGATCCGGCGCGACGGCGACGGGCTCGGGCGCGACCGGCACGGGTGTCGGCTCGGGTTCCGGCTGGGCCTGCAGCTGGGTCTCCGGCTGGGTCTCCGGCTCGGGCTCCGGCTCGGGCTCCGGTCCGGGCTCGCGCCCGACGGGCAGCAGCGGCACGCGCCGACGGACCCGGTGGCGGCCGGGGGCGACGGGTACGACGGTCAGCGGGGACCGGGCCGATTCGACGGGCAGCTTCCGGGCACCGTGCAGTCGGTGGACGGCGAGGAACCCGCCCGCCAGAACGACGGCGAGCGCGACGACGGCCACGAGGGCCGCACCCGCGGTCCCCGCGGGAAGGGTCACGAACATCCCCACACCTCCACGTGCTCCGTTCGGCACCCGGGGGCTCCTCCTTCACCCTTTCGCCGCAACGGGTGATGCCCGAGTGACCTTTTATGCACGGAATGCCTGGATTACTGTGGGGTACGCGGTGGAGACAACCTGCCGAGGACGTCCGCCAACGACCTCAGGAGCCGCAATGCACCTTCTGGTGCTGACCGCACGCACGGACCCCGCTGCCGCGGCCTCGCCGCTGGCCGAGGCCTACGACGACGGGCTCGTCCGCGAGCTGACGGCGCTCGGGCACGACGTCCACGTCGAGGACGTCACCCGCCCGGAGGACACCGACCTGCTCGCGACGATGCGCCACGCCGCCGAGGCCGGCCGACAGGCCCTCGCCCGGATGCCGGACGCCCCCGACGTCGTCCTCTGCGACGGCGTCGTCTCGGCCGTCGCCGGCCACGCCGTCGCGGCCGCGACCCAGGCCCGCGTCGTCGTCTGGACCGGGTCGACCGACCTGCCGAGGGAACCCGAGCTGCACCGGCTCGCCGTCGCGGTGCTGCGCTCCGCGACCGCGGTGCTCGCGTCCTCGCACGGCGTCGCCGAGGACCTCGCCGACCGGCGGGTGGTCCGCGGCATCCACGTCGTCCCGCCCGCCGTCGACACGACGGTGTTCGACGAGCCGGCGTGGTCGGGCCGCGAGGAGCTCGGCGCCCCCGTCGTCCGCGTCGTCGGACCGGACGCCAAGGACGTCGCCGAGCCGCTCGCCGCCGAGCTCCCCGAGCTCCACGTCGAGGCCGTCGACACGGCCCCCGGCACGGCGCCGGCCGCCGCGTGCCTGCGGGAGCGGCTGCGCGGGGCGAGCGTCGTCGTCACGGGCACCGGCCCGGACGGCGGCCGCGCGACGCTGCGCGCGATGGCGTGCGGCCTCGCCGTCGTCGCCCTCGACCGGCTGCCGGACAGCGAGATCCTCCTCGACGGGGCGAGCGGGCTCGTCATCTGCCGCCGGGACGAGCTGGCCCTGACCGTCGGCGCCCTGGCCCGCGACGCGTTCCGCCGCGAGGCGCTGGCCCAGGGCGCGCTCGACCGGGTGTCCGGCGCGCACGACGCCGCGTCCGCCGCCGCGCGGCTGCACTCCTTCCTGGCACGTGAGCCGGCCGCCGTCGCGGGGTACTGACCGGTGGACCGACGCAGCGAGTACGACGACCCAGGAGCGAGACCCACGATGGCGATCTTCGGCGTGTCCCCCAACGGCGAGCGGTGGCAGGTGACCCGCGAGGGCGAGATCGTGTCGCTGCACCTGTCCCGCGACGAGGCGATGGACGCCGCCCGCGACGCCGCGCAGGCGAACGACGGCCGCGTCTGGGTCGTCGACGAGCACGCGGAGACGACGGGCGTCATGGTCGCCGGCTCCGGCGAGCCGGAGGGGCACCAGGGCGCGACCCACCCGCAGCCCAACGAGGGCCGCTGACCCTCTCACCACGCGACGGGGCTTCCCGGGCGGCCCGCACGGTGCCACCCTGGGCCCATGTGGCGGGACGTCCTCACGGGGCTCGACCCCGAGGCGGGCCTGCGGGCCCCCACCGACCCGGCCGCCGTCGCGGCCACCGAGGCGGCGCTCGGCCAGCCGCTGCCCCGTGACCTCGTGCAGCTCCTCCTGGAGACCGACGGCGTCACCGGACGGTTCGGCGCCGCGCTCGTCTGGCGGGTCGAGCGGATCGCCTACGACAACCGGCGGATGCGGCACAGCCCCGACCTCGCCGACCGCTTCATGCCGTTCGACGCCCTGCTCTTCTTCGCCGACGACGGCGCGGACCGCCAGTACGCCGTCGTCCGCCGGCCGTGCCGCGACGACGTCTTCGTCTGGGACCGGCACGACGACAGCCGGACGTGGTTCGCGCCGCGGCTGGAGGGCTACCTGCGCCGGGTGACGACGGCCGCCGCCGCCCGCTGACGACGCGTCGCGCTCAGCGCGGCGCCCGGACGAGCACCCACACCGACGGCGCGCCCGGCACCCGGACGTGCTCGGCGGGCTCGAAGCCGTGCCGGGCGTAGAAGCCGAGGTTGCCCTCCTTGCCGGTCTCGAGCACCGCCGGCAACCCCGCCCGGTCGGCCGCGGCGAGCACCGGCGCGACGACCGCCGACGCCAGCCCCCGGCCCTGCCGGCCGACCGCGGTCGCGAGCACCCCGAGGTACCAGTGGGCCTGCCCGGGCAGCACCGCCCCGACGGCCTCGTCGAGCGCGGCGACGCGCTCGGCGCACGGGGCGGGCAGCGCGGCGACGACGTCGCCGTAGCGTCGCGCGGACTCCTGCGGCCCGAGGAGGTTGCCCCCGGGCGGGTTCCACAGCGCGACGGCGCCGCCGCCGGCGGTCCACACCTCGCCGCCGGCGAGCCGCAGGTCGAGCAGGACGCCGAAGAACCGGCCGGCGACGTCGTCGTACGTCGCGTCGTCGGGGAACCACCAGCGCACCTGCGGGTCTGCGCGGAAGGCGTCGACGACGAGCGTGACCGCCGCGTCCCGCTCGTCCGCGCGCAGCCTGCGGACCTCGACGGGGGCGGGCGTCGTCATGCCGTCATCCTCGCGCGCCGGACCCGGCCTCCTCGCGACGGGGGGTCCGGGCCGGTTTGACCGCGTACATCCGGGCGTCGCTGCGGGCGATGACGGTGTCGACGTCGGACGGCCCGAGCCCCGGGCCGACGCAGACGACGCCGAGGCTCGCGGCGGGCTCGACGACCGCGCCCTCGACCCACACCGGCTCCGCGACGGCCGACCGCACGCGCCGGACGAAGGACGCCTCGTCGAACGCCGGCGGCAGCCCGCGCAGCACGAGGAGGAACTCGTCGCCGGACAGCCGGGCCGCCGTGTCGCCGGACCGCACGGTCCGGGCGAGGCGGTGCGCGGTGGCGCGCAGGACGTCGTCCCCCGCCGCGTGCCCGTAGGTGTCGTTGACGCCCTTGAACCCGTCGAGGTCGACGAAGACGACGGCGACGCGCTCGCCGTCCGCGCACGTCGACAGCGCCTCGGCGACGCGCTGGCGGGCCAGCGTGCGGTTGGGCAGCCCGGTCAGCGCGTCGTGGGTGGCCGCGCGCAGCGCCTCGTCGCGCGACGACGAGAGCGCGCGCAGGGCGATCTCCTCGCGCGTCGCGTCGTGCCAGGTGAGGACGACACGGTCCTGGCCGACCCGGGACACGGTCGTGTCCCACGCCCGCAGCACGAGCCCGTCGCCGTCCTCGAGGCACGAGCGGTGCTCGCGCGGGCGCCAGTCGTCGAGGGTCGCGAGGACGACCTGGCGCAGGCCGGTCGTCCGGGCGTAGGGCAGCAGGTCGTCGAGCTCGAGACCCGTCGCGGCCTCGGCGTCCAGCCCGACGCCCTGCGCCGCCGCGAGGTTGGCGTGGACCACCTCGAGCTCCGGCCCGCCGT
>JBQGCR010000303.1:0-4358 GCA_052038585.1 Kineosporiaceae bacterium | reverse complement strand
CGCCGGCCGGCAGCGGGTCCGCGCCGGGAGCCGGGCGCAGCCGGTGGAGGGCGGCGTGCACGGCTCCGGCCTCCGCGAGCAGCGGCAGCAGCGCCGGGCCGGTCGCGAGGTCGGCGAGCGCGGCGCCCGCGACGTCGGCCTGGGCGTAGGCGGACAGCGCCTCGTCGGTGCCGAGCAGCCGCGGGACGACGACGGCGCCGTCGCCGTGCAGCGCCGCGGCCTCCAGGGACCGGGCCCGACGCCACGAGTCGTGCAGCCGGGAGCGGCGCTTGACCTTGACGACGCGACCGCCGGTGCGGACGGTGAAGCGGCGCAGCGGGACGTAGCGCAGCACCCGGGCGTCCGGGCCCACCGCGGCGAGGGTCGCCGCGAGCCCGGGCAGCTTCGGGTCGGACGGCAGGGTGTCCCAGCGGGCGGGGGAGCCGGCGGACCAGTGCAGCGTCGTCGCCGTCCACCGTCCGTCGCCGTCCGTGCCCTGGAGGCTGACGTAGAGCCGTTGCGGCACAGCGGTTCCCTCGTGCACCGCGCCGCGCAGCTCGGCGACGGTGCGGGCGCCGGGCAGGGCGGCGGCCCGCTCGGGCAGGTCGGCGAGCAGCCGGTCGAGCAGCGCCCGGGCGGGGTGGCCGGCGGGGACCCAGGAGAACGGCGCGGCGAGCGCCGTCGTCGTCACCGTCGTCCGCCGAGCTCGCGCTGCGGCGCGGGGACCGGGCCGAAGCCCTGCTGCGCGGCGAGGTGGGCGAAGGCGCCGCCGCGCGCGAGGAGGCCACGCGGGTCGCCCTCCTCGACGACCCGGCCGCGGTCGAGCACGACGACGCGCTCGGCGGACATCGCCATGGGGATCGAGTGGGTGACGACCACGGTCGTGCGGCCGACCATGAGCTCGGCGAGCCCGTCCATGACCTCGGCCTCGGTGACCGGGTCCAGGCCGGTCGTCGGCTCGTCGAGCAGGAGCACGGCCGGGTCGCGCAGCAGCACGCGGGCGATGCCGATCCGCTGCCGCTGCCCGCCGGACAGGCCGACGCCGTTGGCGCCGAGCACGTGGTCGTAGCCCCCTGAGAGGCGCTCGATGAACTCGTGGGCGCCGGCGATCCGGGCCGCGGCGACGACGTGCTCGCGCGGGGCGTCGGTGCCGTAGGCGATGTTCTCCGCGACGGTGCCGGTGAGCAGCACGGTGTCCTGCAGGAGGATGCCGACCTGGGAGCGCAGCCAGCGCAGGGAGCACGTGCGCACGTCGCGGCCGTCGAGGGTGACCCGGCCGCCGGTCGGGTCGTAGAAGCGGGCCACGAGGGCGCCGACGGTCGACTTGCCGGCGCCGGACGTCCCGACGATCGCCGTCGTGCTGCCGGCCGGCAGGAAGAGGTCGACGCCGTGGAGGATCTCCTTGCCCGGCTCGTAGTGGAACCGGACGTCCTCGAGTGCGACGGTCCCCGTGGCGCGGTAGCCGGCCCAGGCGTGCGGGGCGTCGGGCAGCCGCTCGTCGGAGGCGAGGATCTCGGCGATCCGCTCGGCCCGGGCGAAGGCCTTGGAGATCTTCCCGGCGTGCTTGGCGATGTCCTTGAGCGGCCGGTACAGCTTGCGGGCGTACTGGGCGAAGACGACGAGGGAGCCGGCGGTCAGCTCGCCGCGGGAGACGAGCCACGTGCCGAGGACGACGACGACCGCCATGGTCACCGCGCCGATGACGTCGACGAAGCCCGCGAACCGGGCCTCGAGGACGGCGACCTCGATCCCGTTGCGGCGCCGCTCGTCGCTCTGCGCGCGGACCTTCTCGTGCTCGACGGCCTCGGTACCGCTCGCCTGGACGAGCCGGATCGACGAGAGCGACTCCGCTGCGAGGGAGGCGATGTCGCCGTCCCGGGCGCGCTGCTTCTTCGCCGCCGCACGCACCTCGCGGCGGAAGTACCGGGTGACGAGCGCGAGCAGGGGGACGACGGTGGCCAGGACGACGCCGAGGAGCGGGTCGAGCCAGATCGACAGCCCGAGCATCCCGACGACGACGAGCAGGGACTGCGCGATCGTCCCGAGCGAGTCGCTGAAGACCTCGCCGACCCGGTTCGCGTCGTCAGTCATCCGGGTCACGAGGTCGCCCTTGGGCCGCCGGTCGTGGAAGGCGATCGAGAGGCGCTGGAGCTGCTCGTAGGTGCGCACCCGCAGGTCGTGCGCGATCCGCTCGCCGGCCCGGCGCAGCCACAGGTCGCCGGTGTAGACCCCGACGGCGTTGACGAGGGAGATCCCGACCGTCGCGAGGGCGACGAGCGCGAGCACCCGGACGTCGGACTCGGTGAGCGTGAAGCCGGTCGTCCGGCCCGCGACGACGCCGTCGATGACCCACTTGAGCGGCCACGGCGCGGCGAGGTCGGCGATCGTCACGAGGACGGTCGCGCCGGTCGCGCCGAGGAGGGAGCCCTTGTGGTCGCCCGCGACGCGCACGAGGAGGCGGCGGGCCGTGAGCGGCTCGGCGGGGACGGGCCTCGGGGCGCGGCCGCGCAGCTGGGCGCGCGAGACCGGGGCGCCGGGCGGCGGCGTCACACCGACCTCACGGCGCGGGCGTGCTCGAGCAGGATCCCCGCGGCGCGCTCCGCGCCGTCGGCGTCCCGCAGCGTCGGCGGGGTGTGCGGCCGGGCGAGGAGGGCGTCGAGCGCCGCCCGCACGGAGCCGGGGGTGAGCTCGTCGGGACGCATGACGTCGACCAGGCCGGCCGCCGCGAGGCCCTCGGCCCGGATGAGCTGCTCGCTGCTCGGCCGCGTGCGCGGGACGAGCAGCGTCGGGGTCCCGGCCCGCAGCAGCTCGGAGACCGTGTTGTAGCCGGCCATCGAGACGGCGGCCGTCGCGTGCGCGGCGGCGGCGCCGAGGTCGCTGCGGGCGGTGCGGACCACGACGTCGAGCCCGGCGGCGCGCCGGCGCAGGTCCTCGACGTCGTCCGCCGGCATGAGCGGTCCGGTGACGAGGTGGGTCGGCACCGGCAGCGGGCGAAGCCGGATCGCCTCGAGGACCGCGGCCGCGAGGTCGTGCCCGTCGACGCCGCCGCCGCAGGTGACGAGCAAGTACGCCCCGGGCAGGTCCTCGGGCCGGCGCGCCGCGGGCGGCGCCCCGACGAAGCCGACGTGCTCGACCGGGGGCAGCGGGCGGTCCCACTCGACGCAGTCGAGCATGTCCAGGCTCGACGCCGGGCCGTAGACGAGCACCTGGTCGTAGAGCGTCTCGAGGACGTCGCCGTGCCGGCCCTCGTCCCAGCGCCGGCGCACGGCCTCGGGGGAGTCCTCGATGTCGCGCAGCCCGAGCACGATCCGGGCGTGGCCGGCGCGCAGGGTCCGCAGCGTGCTCTCCAGCTCGGCGTCGAGGCCGAGCGGCAGCTTGTCGACGACGACGACGTCCGGGGCGAAGCTCGTCGCGACGACGGCCGCGACCCCGGCGCGCAGCCGGGACACCTCGGTGCGCTCGACGTCGAGGGAGCGTGCCGAGTAGGCGCCCGTCGCGTCGCGGCCGAGAGCCGGGAGCTTGACGACGTCGACGCCGTCCGGGACGTCGTGCGGGACGTACTGGGAGCCGGTGACGATGAGGGACGTCGCGCTCGGGTCGGCCGCGCGGACGGCGCCGGCGAGGGTGAGGCAGCGCTGGAGGTGGCCGAGGCCGACGCACTCGTTCGTGAAGAAGAGGAAGCGCGCCGGACCGTCCCCCGCGGGCCGCCGCGGGGCGACGACGGCGAGGCCGCCCTCCCCGCTCCGGTGCACGGTGATCGTCATGGGTCCTGCCCTTCCCGGGTCCTGACGCAACGTGATCAGACTCGGAGCGGGACAGTCCTAAGTTCAATTGCCCTATGGTCCTAGTCCCCCGGCTGGAAGAGGACTGTTCACCTGTCCGTCACCGGCGACCTGGCACGACGTGGACCAGGAAACACAGGCTGTGACAGGCGTCACGCGACGCCGCCGGTGTGTTCTCAGGGGCCTGGCGCGACGGCGCCGGGCGGTCGAGGTCGACGGCGCGCTGCGGGTGATCCATGGCGTGGTGGGGGTGATCCATGGCGTGGCGGGGGTGATCCACGGCGTGGCTCCCGTGATCCATGGACCCCGTCCGTGATCGATGGCGCCGAACACGCCGTCGATGGAGCGGCGTGGGCGTCGATGTCATGATCCGTGTGACGTCGGTGTCGTCAGGGCAGCACGGCCGCGCCATCGATCATGACACCGATCATGAGCCGCCCCGCGGGCCGGCCCGCGGGCCCCGCCGACGACGCGTCAGCTCGCCCGGCCGTCGTAGGTGTAGAAGCCGCGGCCGGCCTTGCGCCCGAGCAGTCCCGCGTCGACCATCCGCTGGAGCAGCGGGGGCGGGGCGTAGAGCGGCTCCTTGAACTCCTCGTA
>JBQGCR010000302.1:0-8257 GCA_052038585.1 Kineosporiaceae bacterium | reverse complement strand
CGCAACGGGTTCGGGCCGCCCGGGCTGGTCGCCCCCGCGGGCGTCGAGGTAGCTCTGCTTGG
This sequence comes from Kineosporiaceae bacterium, assembly GCA_052038585.1. Taxonomy (GTDB): domain Bacteria; phylum Actinomycetota; class Actinomycetes; order Actinomycetales; family Kineosporiaceae; genus JBQGCR01. The sequence continues at coordinate 8,195 of JBQGCR010000302.1, read as the reverse complement.
GCACCATGACCTTGCGCCGGAACACGCAGACGACCGTGCCGTCCTGCTTGTAGCCGATCGTCTCGACGTGGACGACGCCGCGGTCGTCCTTGCTCGTCGACTCCCACTTGTCGAGGACCGTCGTCTCGCCGTAGATCGTGTCGCCGTGGAAGGTCGGGGCGACGTGGCGCAGGCTCTCGATCTCGAGGTTGGCGATCGCCTTGCCCGACACGTCCGGGACGCTCATGCCGAGCAGCACCGAGTAGACGAGGTTGCCGACGACGACGTTGCGGCCGAACTGCGTCGACTCCGCGGCGTAGTGGGCGTCGAGGTGCAGGGGGTGGTGGTTCATCGTCACGAGGCAGAACAGGTGGTCGTCGGACTCGGTGATCGTCTTCCCGGGCCAGTGCTTGTAGACCGCCCCGACCTCGAACTCCTCGTACGTGCGCCCGAACTGCATGACCGGCCTCCTCGTCGACTCACCTGCTCGCCGTCCCGGCGGCCATCGTGCCCCACCCCGGGCACGCGAGGAGCCCCGCGGTCGTGGCGTGCGCCACGTCCGCGGGGCTCCCGCTCGTGCAGGGGGTGCTCAGACGCCGCCGGGGCGCCCGGTCGTGACGTCGGTGCCGGTCACGTCGACGGTCTCGGAGTACACCGGGGTGGTCGTGCCGGTCCCGGTGGCGCCCGCCGTCGACGACGAGGACGACGACGACGCGTTGCTCTTCGCCGAGTCCTTGAGGTCGGAGGCCTGGCCCGCGGCGTCCTGCTTGACGGTCTGCGCGGCGCTCGTGCCCTCCTCCTTGACGGTCTGGGCCGCCGAGGTCGCGGTCTCCTTGACCGACTCCACGGCCTGCTCCGCGGTCGGGCGCAGGCTCTCCTGCACCTGCTGGCCGACCTGGCGCGCCTCGTCCTTGACCCTGTCGAGGACGCCGTGCTCCTGGGCCGCGCTCTGCCCCTGCTCGGCCAGGCGCGTCTCCGCGCGGCTGGCCGGCATGAGCGAGGACACGAGCCACCCGACGCCGAAGGCGATGAGGCCCGCGGCGAGCGGGTTGCCCTCGGCCTTGTCCTTGACCGCCTGGCCGGTGCCGGACACCGTGCCGCCGACGCTCGACATGGCGCCGTGCCCGCTGCCGGAGACGCTCTCGCCGGCCGAGCCGACGTGCTCACGCACCGAGGACGTCGCGTCGTGGGCGCTGCCCATGACCTTGTCCTTGAGCCCGCGGGCCCTGTCCTTCGCGGTCTCCACGCGGTCGTTGACGATCCGCTGCGGGCTGGCCTTGAAGGCCACCGCGTCGACGTCGCGCGAGAGGTCCTCCCGCGTCGCCTCGATCTCCTGCCTCAGCCGTGCCGTGTCTTCGCCCACTGGGCGTCCTCCTTCAGGGTCTGGGTGGTCTCGGGGAGCGGCTCGACGGTCTTGAGGGCCTTGCGGCCCGTCGACGCGAGCACCGCGGCGACGACGGCCCACACGACCGTGACGATGAGCGCCGCCCACTCCAGGTCCATGACGTTGCCGAGGGCGAACATCACGGTGAGCGAGACGAACACGAGGGCGAGGTTCGCCGCGAGGCCGGCGCCGCCGAGCATCCCGACGCCCTTGCCCGCGCGGGTCGCCTCCTCCTTGGCCTCGCTCTTGGCGAGGGCGATCTCGAGCCGGACGAGCCGGGTGAAGTCGTTCGACAGCCGCCCGACGAGGTCCCCGAGCGAGCGGCCCTCGATCTCCGAGCGCAGCGCGTCGTCGTGGGTGCTCGTCGAGACGTCGGCGTCGTAGCCCTGGCCGTACCCGGGGTCGGCCGTGCTCATCGGCTGCCCTCCCCGAACGCGTCCGGACGGCCCGAGCCGTGCTGGCCCACGTCGCCGTACCCGCCCTCGCCGGCGTAGCGCTCGGCGGTGCTGCGGCCGGCGACGGGCGCCCACTCGTTGTCCGAGCCCGGGGTCACCGTCTCGACCTCGGCGTCCTCGACGGCCGTGAGGTCGACGGACCGGTCGGCGCCGGCGCCCGCGGTGGTGCCGACGCCCAGCCCGGCGGACGTGCCGGGCGTGGCGTAGCCGGAGTCCGGCATGCCGAGCCCGGCGTCGCCGGTGGCGGCGCGGTCGGTGCCGTACGTGCTGCCGTGACCCGTTGCGCCGGTGGCGTACCCCGCGGACGGAAGCTCCTGCTGCCCGCCGGAGCGGACCTCCTTGGCCGTGCGCGTCGCGCGCCCGGCGAGGACGCCGGCGATGCCGGCGGCGAGCAGGAACGAACCCGGGCGGCGCCGCGCGAAGGAGCGCAGCGAGTCCATGGCGTCCCCGCCCCCGGTGCCGTCCATCGACTGCGAGAGCCCACGGGCCTTCGTCGCCACCTGACGGACGACCTCGGTCGCGAGACCGTCCCGTCCGCCGGCGCCGGCCATCTCCTCGAGCTCGTCGGCGAACTCGGAGAGCATCGCCGTGATGCGGTCGCGCTGCGCCGAGGTCTGCTCGCGGATCTGGCCGCGCGCCTCCTCGAGCAGGTTCCGCGCCTGCGTCGTCGCCTCGTTGACGACGTCGCCGGCCTGCTCCTTGACCGTGCCTCCCACGTGGGCGGCCTGCTCGGCCGCGGTGTCCTTGACGTCGGCGGCCCGGCCCTTCGCCTCCTGGGCCGTGGCCTGCGTGCTGCTCGTCATCGTTCCTCCTGACCCGGCGCCCCTGGCGGCGGGCATCTGGGTTCCTGGTGCTGCGGCACGTCTGTCGTGCTCGTGTGTCGAGGCGCTCCGTACCCCGGTCGAGACGCCCCATGCGTCCGGTTCGCCCGACGTCAGGCGCCGAGGGAGACGGTCTCCCCGCGGCCGACGACGCGCACCCCGCCGCGCAGGCCGGCCGCCTGGGCCCGGTCGAGGAAGTCGGACAGCGGGCTGCGGAAGACGCCGTAGTCCCCGTGGTGCACCGGCACCGTGAGCCCGGGCCGCACGGTGCGCACCGCCTCGACGCCCTGAGCGCCGTCCATCGTCGCGAGCCGGCCGAGGATGCGCGTCCCGCCGAGGTGGACGACGGCGACGTCGAGGTCCGGGTGGCGGCGGGCGACCTCGGCCAGGTGGGGGCCGGTCAGGGTGTCGCCGGTGAGGTAGAGCCGGCGCTGCACCCGCCCGTGCGCGTGGTGCTCGAGCAGGGACCCCATGACCGGCGGCAGGAGACGGCCGAGCAGGCCGCGGGCGTGGACGCCGGGCAGCGACTCGACGACGAGCCGCTCGCCGTCCCGCTCCAGCTCGTGCCGCTCCCACGTCCGCAGGCCCACCGCGGCACCGAACCCCCACTGCCGCAGCCGGTCCCGGGCGGGCGGGGTGGTGAGGACCGGGACCTCGCGGTCGAGGCCGCGACGGGCGACCCGGTCGAAGTGGTCCCCGTGCAGGTGGGACAGGACGACGGCGTCGAGCGCGGGCAGGTCGCCGACGCCGACCGCCGGCTCGGTCAGGCGCCTGCTCCACAGCCCCTTGCCGAGGTAGGCGCGCTGGCCGCGGTGCAGGAAGTTGGGGTCGGTGAGGACGGTGAACGCCCCGAGCTGGAGCAGGACGGTCGCCGTCCCGATCCACGTGAGGTAGGCGGGCATGCCCCGTAGGGCCCGCACCGGGCCGCCCCACGCCGCCGCGACCGGGCCGCCGTCACCCCGCCGGCTCGAGGTGCAGCGGCACGCCGTGCGCGGGCGCGTGGCCGAGGACGGCCCCGTCGACCTCGAGCGCCGGCCCGCTGTCGTACGGCGCCGTGCTGCTCTCGAGCAGCACGTGGGCCACCGCGGCGCCACGCCGCCGGGCGTCCGCGACGGCGGCCAGGACGGCCGACCACTGCGGCCCGGGCACGTACTGGCGCACGATCGAGTGCCAGACGACCGTGAGGACGCCGTCGTCGGCCGGCTCCCCGAGCCGGTCCACGAGCCAGGTGTCAGCGGGCGCCGCGTCGACGGTCGCGGGGTGCCGCGCCGCGAGGGCGAGCGCGCCGCGCAGCCGCTCGTGCCGCTCGACGTGGTCCGGCCACACGAACGACGTCAGGCGCAGGCGGCCCTCCTCGCTCGTCGGGTCCACCGGTGCCAGGTCGCAGCCGCGCGCGGAGACGACCTCGACACCGCCCGCGAGGGCGGCCGCGGCGGCCGGCAGCCGGCCGGTCACCGCGCCGGACAGGTCGACCGGGGACCCCTGCGGGCCCCAGGCCCAGCCCTCGCCGCCCACCCGGAAGTGCGCGACGCGCAGCAGGAGCCCCGCGCTCGACCCGAGCTCGAGCAGCCGGACCCGGTGCAGGCCGCGGGCCGCGCAGGCGTGCAGCACCCCGGCGACGAGGGCGCTCGCCCGTCCGGTCTCGTTCGTCTGCGGCGCGACGTCGAGCTCGGCGCGCAGCCGGTTGAGGTGCTCCGCGCCGACGGCCCGGGCGACCGGCCAGGCGCCGCGCGGCCCGGCCGTGCCGCCGACGCTGCGGTAGTGCGTCGCGAGCAGCGGCGCCTCGCGCCGCAGGACCAGCCGGTGCAGCCCGCCGAGCAGCCGCAGCTGGACGACGTGCCCGGGCGGCGCGTCGGCCCACGGGGCGAAGAGGTCGCCGACGGGACCGCCGGCCTCGACGTCGTCCGCGAAGCCGCGCATCAGCTCCCCGTACAGCGGCGCGCCGACCTCGTCGCAGTACCCGGCGTGCCGGCGCAGCTGGTCGCTCAGCGGTGGGGTCGGCACCCCGACAGTCTGCGGGACGCTCAGCGCAGGGTGAGCGGGATGCCGTGCGGCGGGCTCGAGCCGAGCGTGCGGCCGTCGACCGTGAGCAGCGGCGGGCTCGTGTAGTGCGACCCGTCCGACTCCAGCGCCACCTGGCTCACGGGCCGCTCGTCGCGCGCCCGGGCGACGAGCGCGCCGACGGTGCGGCGGTCGGCCGGGTCGAGGTACTGCAGCGTCACCGAGCTCCACACGACGGTGAGCACGTCGTCGGCGACCGGCTCGGCGAGCCGCTCCCCCAGCCACGTCACGGCGTCGGCCGCGTCGACCGGCGGCGGGGCGTCCTCGGCGAGCTCGAGGGCGGCCGCGAGCCGCTCGTGGCGGACGTCGTCCTCCGGCCAGACGAAGGCCTGCAGGCGGCGCCGGCCGGCGGGGTCGCGGACGTCGACGGGCGCGACGTCGCAGCCGCGGCGCTCGACGACCGTGAGCACCCGTGACAGGTCGTCGGCGGGCACGCCGGCCGGCGTGAGCGGCAGCGCGCCGCGGACGCACGGGCCGAGGTCGACCGGCGACCACAGCGGGCCCCAGCCCCAGCCGTCGCCGGCGAGCCGGAAGGAGTCGACGAGCAGGTGCAGGCCCGCGCTCGCCCCGAGCTGGAGCAGGCGCACCCGGCGCAGGCCGTGCGAGGCGGCCGCGGTGAGCAGGCCGACCGCCAGCGCGGCGCTGCGCCCGACCTCGTTGGTCTGCGGGGCGACGTCGAGCCAGCCACGGACGCGCTCGGCGTGCTCGGTGAGCACGGAGGCGGCGGCCGGCCAGACGTCGTCCGGCGGCCACGTGCCGCCGACCGTGGGGTAGTACGGCTCGAGCGCCGGCGCGTGCCCGGCGAGGACGACCTCATGCAGGGCCGCGAGCAGCCGCAGGTGCAGGCCGGTGAAGGCGCCGCCGGCGCCCGCCCGGTCCGCGAGGAGGTCGGCGACGACGCCGCCGGCGGCGAGGTCGCCGGCCATGCCGTCGAGGAGGGCGGCGTACAGGTGGGCGCCGGCGCTGCGGCACCAGTCCGCGTGCAGCGCGAAGTCCTGCGCGAGCGCGGCGGTGTCGGCGGCGGGACGCGACGAGGTCTGGGTCACCGGCTCCTCCGGGGAGTCGAAACTGTGGTTTCTCGGTCGAGTTTATGCCTGACGCGCCCCGAGCGGCATCGGCCGTCCGGCCGACCCCCGCCGGTGCGACCATGGGGGCATGTCCGACGCAGCCACCACCCCCGAGCAGGGCGCCGAGCAGGTCACCGAGCACCGCCAGCGGCCGACGTCCGCCGCCTTCCGGGCGTTCATCGCCTCCGGCTGGGCCCCCCGAGACGTCCCCCTGCCCGAGCCGCTCGAGGTCGCCGGGTGGACACCGGCCCGCCGCGAGCGGCTCTCCGCCGCCTTCCCCGGGGAGCGGCTCGTCGTCCCCGCCGGCGTCCTGCGGGTGCGCAGCAACGACACCGACTACCGCTTCCGGGCGCACTCGGCCTTCACCTGGCTCACCGGGCTCGGCGCGGAGGCCGAGCCGGACTCCGTGCTCGTCCTCGAGCCCCGCGAGGGCGGCGGGCACGACGCCCTGCTCTTCGTCCGGCCGCGGGCGGAGCGGGACAGCCTCGAGTTCTACGCCGACGCCCGCTACGGCGAGCTCTGGGTCGGCCCCCGCCCGACGCTCGCGGAGGTCGAGGCGCTGACCGGCGTCCTCGCCCGGCACCTGGAGACCCTCGCCGACGCCCTCGCCAAGGACGTCGGCGCCGACGGCGTCACGGTCCGCGTCGTCCGGGACGCCGACGAGGCCGTCGAGGCGACGGTGGCCGCCGCGCGCGAGGGCGCGGGCGTCGACGCCGAGGCCGCCGCGACGGCCGACGCCGAGCTCGCCCGCGTGCTGTCCGAGCTGCGCCGGGTCAAGGACGCGGGGGAGGTCGAGCAGCTGCGCGAGGCGGTCGCGGTGACCGCCCGCGGGTTCGAGGACATCGTCCGCAGCCTCGTCGAGGCCGTCGGCCCGCGCGGCGAGCGCGTCGTCGAGACCGCCTTCGAGGCGCGGGCCCGCCGCGAGGGCAACGGGGTCGGCTACGACACGATCGCCGCGAGCGGCGCGCACGCGTGCACCCTGCACTGGATCCGCAACGACGGCGCCGTCCGCGAGGGCGACCTGCTCCTCGTCGACGCCGGCGCGGAGGTCGACAGCCTCTACACCGCCGACGTCACCCGGACGATCCCGGTGACCGGCACGTTCACCGACGCCCAGCGCCGCGTCTACGAGATCGTCCTCGAGGCCGCGGACGCCGCCTTCGAGGTCGCCCGGCCGGGACGGCGCTTCCGGGAGCTGCACGAGGCGGCGATGCGCGTCGTCGCGACCCGCCTGCACGAGCTGGGCTGGCTCCCGTCGTCGGTCGAGGAGTCCCTGGCGCGCGAGGGGCAGTTCCACCGCCGGTGGATGGTCCACGGCACGAGCCACCACCTCGGCCTCGACGTCCACGACTGCGCGCAGGCCCGCCAGGAGATGTACCTCGACGCCGTCCTCGAGCCGGGCATGGTCTTCACGATCGAGCCGGGCCTGTACATCCAGCCGGACGACGAGCTCGTGCCGGCCGAGCTGCGCGGGATCGGGGTGCGGATCGAGGACGACGTCGTCGTCACGGCGGACGGGTGCGAGAACCTCTCCGCGGCGCTGCCGCGCGGGGTCGGGGAGATCGAGGCCTGGATGGCGGACCTGCTCCCCCGCCGGGGGTGAGCGCGCCCGCGCCCCTGCCGCCCCCGCCGCGGCGGCAGGGCCAGGGCGCCCTCGTCGTCGCCCTCGTGACGTCGCTGGCCGTGCTCGTCGCCGCGTGCGGCTGGTACGCCGTGCGCCGCACGACCGTGCCGCTGCTCGTCTCCGAGCGGCTCGGCGCCGACCGCCCGGCCGACGCGCTCCTCGCCGAGGGCACCGTGCCCGGCGAGGGCGGGCCGTGGGCCGAGGCGACCCGCAGGGCCCTCGAGGACCTCGACGCCCTGACCGACCCCGCCACCGGCGCCGTGCTCGCCGGGCCGCGCTCGTCGTGGCGCTACGTCTGGCCGCGTGACGCCGCCTTCGTCGCCGTGGCGTTCGCCTGCACCGGCCGGTCCGCCCGGGCCGAGGCCGTCCTCGGGTTCCTCCAGCGGGTGCAGGCGCCCGACGGGCTCTTCCAGGCCCGCTACCGGCCCGACGGCAGCGTCCCCGACGCGCGCGGCGTCCAGGTGGACGGGACCGGCTGGGCGCTGTGGGCGGTGCGCGGCTCGGTCCGGTGCGCCCCGGCCGGCGAGCGCGCCGGCCTGCTCGCGCGGCTCGGGCCGCTCGTCGAGCGGTCCTCGAGCGCCCTCGTGCGGCTCGTCGACACCCCGACCGGGCTGCCGCCCGCCTCGCCCGACTGGTGGGAGCTGCCGGTCCGGTCCACGACGCTCGGCACGGTGGCGCCGGTGCTCGCGGGCCTCGACGCGGCGGCCGGGCTGCTCCCGCCGGGCAGCGCCCGGGACGACGTCGTCGCCTCGGCCGCCCGCCTGCGCTCGGCGGCCGCGGCGCGGTACGGGCTGTTCGGCTGGC
>JBQGCR010000301.1:0-9989 GCA_052038585.1 Kineosporiaceae bacterium | reverse complement strand
GGCGAGCCCGCGACGGCGTCCTGGCCGACGCCGTGGGGCCGCGGCCGGCCCGGCTGGCACCTCGAGTGCTCGGCGATGGCGACCCGCTACCTCGGCGCCGAGTTCGACATCCACGGCGGCGGCCTGGACCTGCGTTTCCCGCACCACGAGAACGAGATCGCGCAGTCCCGCGCGGCCGGCGACCCCTTCGCGCGGTACTGGATGCACAACGCCTGGGTCGTGCAGTCCGGCGAGAAGATGAGCAAGAGCCTGGGCAACACGATGAGCATGGCGGCGCTCACCGCGCAGGTGCCCGCCGTCGTCGTCCGCTACCTGCTCGCCGCGCCGCACTACCGCTCGAACATCGAGATCGGTCCGACGTCGCTCGAGGAGGCGCAGGCCGCCCACGGGCGCGTCGAGGGCTTCGTCCGGCGCGCGCTCGAGGTCGCGGGGGAGGCCGTCGCCGCCGACGTCGCGGGCGTCGCCCTGCCGGCCGCGTTCACCGCGGCGATGGACGACGACCTCGGGACGCCGGCCGCGCTCGCCGTCCTGCACGACACCGTCCGCTCGGGCAACGCCGCCCTCGCGTCGGGCGCGGTGGACGACGCCGTCGCCGCCGCGCTCGCCGTGCGCGCCATGGCCGACGTGCTCGGCGTCGACCCGCTCGACCCGCACTGGGCGGCCGGGACGTCGTCCGCGGACGACCGGCTCGCGACGGCGCTCGACGCGCTCGTCCGCGCCGCGCTCGACGAGCGGGCCGCCGCCCGCAAGAACCGCGACTTCGCCGCCGCCGACGCGATCCGGGACCGCCTCGTCGCGGCCGGGGTCGCCGTCGAGGACACCCCGCAGGGGGCCCGGTGGTCCCTGTCATGACCCGCCCCGCAGCACCGACGAGCCAGGAGAACTGATGGCCGGCAACTCCGCACGCCGCGGCGCGGTCCGCAAGGGCGCGAGCAAGAAGGGCGCGATCGTCGGGTCCGGGGGGCAGAAGTCCAAGGGCCTGCAGGGCAAGGGCCCGACCCCGAAGGCGACCGAGCGCACGAAGCACCCCGCCGCGCGGCGCGCCGCCGCGTCCGCCAAGGGCAAGGGCGCCGGCGGCCGGGCCGGCTCCGGGCAGCGGCCGCCGCAGCGCCGCCAGCCGGGCCAGAACGAGGTGGTGGGCGGTCGCAACCCGGTCGTCGAGGCGCTGCGCGAGGGGGTGCCCGCGCGGGCGCTCTACGTCGCGTCCCGGATCGACACGGACGACCGCGTCAAGGAGGCGATCAAGCTCGCCAACGAGCGGAACCTGCCGATCATGGAGGCGAGCCGCACCGACCTCGACCGGCTGACGAACGAGGGCGTCCACCAGGGGCTCGCGCTCGCCGTGCCGCCGTACGAGTACGCCCACCCGCTCGACCTGCTCGACGCCGCGAGCGCCCGCGGCGAGGCGCCGCTCATCGTCGCGCTCGACGGGGTGACCGACCCGCGCAACGTCGGCGCCGTCGTCCGGTCTGTCGCGGCGTTCGGCGGCCACGGCGTCGTCATCCCCGAGCGGCGCGCCGCCGGGATGACCGCCGCGGCGTGGAAGGTCTCCGCCGGCGCCGCGGCGCGGATCCCCGTGGCCCGGGCCACGAACCTCACCCGGGCGCTGGAGGAGCTGCAGCGGGCGGGCTGCTTCGTCGTCGGCCTCGACGCCGACGGGGACGTCACGCTGCCCGGCCTGCAGACGGCGACCGAGCCGCTCGTCCTCGTCGTCGGCTCCGAGGGCGACGGGATCTCCCGGCTCGTCCGGGAGACGTGCGACCTCGTCGTGTCGATCCCGATGGCCGGGGACATGGAGAGCCTCAACGCCGGCGTCGCCGCCGGGGTGGCGCTCTACGAGGTGGCGCGCCGCCGGGGTGCGTAGCGCAGGGCGCCGGCCGGGCGGCCCGCTCGGGCCGGGCTTCGCCCGGCTCTGGACGTCGAACGCCGTCGCGAACCTCGGCGACGGCGTCACGCTCGCCGCGGGGCCTCTCCTCGTCGCGTCCCTGACCCGCGACCCGTTCCTCGTCGGGTTCGCGGTCTTCGTCCAGAGGCTGCCGTGGCTGCTCTTCGGGCTGCTCGCCGGCGCGCTCGTCGACCGGCTCGACCGGCTGCGGATCGTCGTCGTCGGCGACGCCGTCCGGGCCGTCCTCATCGGCGGGCTCGCGGTGAGCGTGGCGACCGGGACGGTCTCGCTCGCCGTCGTCTACGCCGTGCTCTTCGTCCTCGGCACGTTCGAGAGCGTCGCCGACAACGCGCGGTCCGCCCTGCTGCCCGCGCTCGTCGGGCCCGACGTCCTCCCGTCCGCCAACGCCCGGCTCACCGGGGCGCGGCTCGTGACGAACGAGCTCGTCGGGCCGCCGGTCGGGGCGAGCCTGTTCGTCCTCGCCGCCGCGCTGCCGTTCGGCGTCGACGCCGTCTGCTTCGCCGTCTCCGCGCTCGTGCTCCTCGGGCTGCGCCGGCACCTGCCCGCGGCGCCCGCGCGGGAGCGCCGCCCGCCGGTCCTCGACGAGATCGCCGAGGGGGCCCGGTGGCTCTGGGCGCACCACGGGCTGCGGTTCCTCGCGCTCCTGCTCTGCCTGATGAACCTCACGCTCGCCGGGGCGCTGTCGATCCTCGTCCTCGTCAGCCAGGAGCGGTACGGCATGGGCGAGGCAGGCTACGGCGTCCTGCTCTCCGCGACGGCGGTCGGCGGGCTGCTCGGGACCGCCGTCGTCGCACGGGCTGAGCGCCGGTTCGGCACGGCGACGCTGCTGCGCGTGGGGATCTGCGTCGAGGCCTCGACCCACCTCGTCCTCGCGCTGACCCGTTCGCCGGTCCTCGCCGTCGCCGTCCTCGTGCTCTTCGGCGCGCACGCCTCCGTGTGGGGGGTGCTGACGATGTCGTTGCGGCAGAGGGTGGTCCCGGGCGGCCTCCTCGGCCGGGTCAACAGCGTATACTTCGTCTTCTCCGTCGGCGGGGCCGCGCTGGGCTCGCTCGCCGGCGGCCTCGTCGCCCGAGCCGGCGGCCTCACCGCACCGTTCTGGACGGCGTTCGCGCTCATGGTGCTCGTCGCCGTCGCCGGGTGGCGGCTGCTCACCCCGGAGCGGCTCGCGGCAGGATGACCGATGAGATCCCGGCGCCCGGCAGGTCAGCAGGACGACACCGACGACACCCCAGGAGAACTCCTCGTGGCACAGCTCATCTCGACCCTCTTCGTCTCGGCCGACCTGGTCGCGGAGATCGACCCGGCCTGGCACTTCCCGTACTTCGACGAGAACATGGGCCGGGCGGTCACGGAGGACTACGCGACCGCCGACACCCTGCTCCTCGGCCGGGTGACGTTCGACAGCTTCGCCGGGGCGTGGCCGGACCGCGAGGCCGCGGGCGGGGAGGACGCGCCGTTCGCGAAGCAGCTCGGCGACCTGCGCAAGGTCGTCGCCTCGCGCTCCCCGCTGACCACGACGTGGCGCAACACCGAGCAGGTCGACGGCGACCTCGTCGAGGCCGTCCGCGCGCTCAAGGCCGACCCCTCGGTGCGCGGCATCCTCGTCCCCGGGTCGATCGACGTCGTCCAGCAGCTCCTCGCCGCCGGGCTCGTCGACGAGCTGCGCCTGCTCGTCCACCCCGTCGCGGCCCGGTCCGGCCGGCGGCTCTTCGACGAGGGGGACCGCCCGTACCACCTGGCCGTGAAGCACACCGAGGTCTTCCCGACCGGCGTCATCCGGGTCGTCTACGCGCCGGCCGAGCCGCCGGCCCCGGCCGGCGACGACGACATCCAGGCCGACGTGCCGCAGCCGTCCTAGTCGGCGATCACCGGCAGCTGCTGGGTGTCGATGCCGAGGACCGCGGCCTCGTCGGGCTTGTGGACGAGGATGCTGCGGATGTAGGACTCGACCGCCTCGGCGAGGCCGACGTCGCGGCCCTGCTGCTCCGAGCGGTACCAGCGGTGCTCGAGCACCTCGTGGTAGATCTCGGCGGGCTCGAGCTTGCCGCGCAGGTCCCGCGGCACGGCACGGACCACCGGCTCGAAGCACTCGGCGACCCACTCGTGGGCGACGATCTCCTCGTCGTCCGCCTGCCGGCCCGTCGCGGCGCGGAACGAGTCGAGGTCGTTGAGCAGGCGGCGGGCCTGGTTCTCCTCGACGTCGAGCCCGGTGAGGCGCAGGAGGCGGCGGGAGTGGTGGCCGGCGTCGACGACCTTCGGCTCGAGCATGACGCTCGCGCCGTCGAGGTCGGTGCTGATCTGGAGCTCGCCGACGTCGAAGCCGAGGTCGTTGAGCCGGCGGATCCGCGCCTCGACGCGCCACCGCTCGCCGGGCTCGAAGCTCTCCGGCTCGGTGAGCTCGGCCCACAGCGAGTGGTAGCGCTCGCCGATGATCTGGGCGACGGCGAAGGGGTCGACCGCCTCGTCCATGAGGCCGCCGGCCTGCAGGTCCATGAGCTCGCCGGCGATGTTCATCTGGGCGAGCTCGACGTCGTACTCGCGCATCCCGCGCGAGACCTCGTCGCGCAGCTCGCCGGTCTCGGCGTCGACGAGGTACGCGGCGAAGGCCCCGGCGTCGCGCCGGAAGAGGGTGTTCGACAGCGAGACGTCGCCCCAGTAGAAGCCGGCGAGGTGCAGCCGGACGAGGAGGACGGCGAGGGCGTCGACGAGGCGCCCGCCGGTGTCCTCGCGCAGGGTCTGGGAGAACAGGGCGCGGTAGGGCAGCGAGAACTGCAGGTGCCGGGTGAGCAGGCACGGGTCGAGCGGCGTGCCGTCGGGGGCGACGCGGCCGGTGACGACGCCGACCGGCTCGACCGACGGCATCCCGATCCGGCGCAGGAGGCGCAGCAGCTCGTACTCGCGGCGGGCGAGGTCCTCGCCGATCTCCTTGACCGCGAGCACGGACCCGCCGACCTTGACGAAGCGGACGACGTGCCGGCTGATGCCGCGGGGGAGCGCGGCCAGGCGCTCCGCGGGCCAGTCCTCGAGGGGGACCTGCCAGGGCAGGTCGAGCATCTTCGGCTCGACGGTCGCGGCGGTGATCTGGAGTCTGTGCGGCATCGCGGCCATCATCTCCCATCCGGTGGGGGACGGCCGTGCGGGGCGTCAGGCGCCGAGGCGCTGGCCGCTGCCGACGTCGAACAGGTGCACGTGGTCCTGCTTGGGGGCCAGGTGGATCGTCTGGCCCTTCTCCGGGGGACGGCGACCGTCGGTGCGGGCGATGATCGGCATGTCGGTGCCGTCGCCGCGCAGCGTGCCGTAGACGTAGGCGTCGGCGCCGAGCTCCTCGACGACCTCGACCTGGACGGCGAGGCCGTGCTCGGCGACCTCGAGGTCCTCGGGGCGCACGCCGAGCGTCACCTTGTTGCCCGACGCGGCCGAGAGCGTGCCGCGCTCGACCGGGTAGAGCATGTCGCCGAGCTGGACGCCGCCGTCGGTGGCGGGCAGCTCGAGCAGGTTCATCGCGGGGGAGCCGATGAAGCCGGCGACGAAGACGTTGTCCGGGTGGTCGTACAGGTGCCGCGGGGAGCCGACCTGCATGAGCAGGCCGTCCTTGAGGACGCAGACCCGGTCGCCCATCGTCATGGCCTCGGTCTGGTCGTGCGTGACGTAGACCGTCGTGACGCCGAGGCGGCGCTGGAGCGAGGCGATCTGCGTGCGGGTCTGGACCCGGAGCTTGGCGTCGAGGTTCGACAGCGGCTCGTCCATGAGGAAGACCTGCGGCTTGCGGACGATCGCGCGGCCCATCGCGACGCGCTGGCGCTGGCCACCGGAGAGGGCCTTCGGCTTGCGCTCGAGGTAGGGGACGAGGTCGAGGATCTTGGCGGCCTCCTCGACGCGCTTGCGGATCTCGTCCTTCGGCGTGCCGGCGATCTTCAGGGCGAAGCCCATGTTGTCGGCGACGGTCATGTGCGGGTAGAGCGCGTAGCTCTGGAAGACCATCGCGATGTCGCGGTCCTTCGGCGGCACCTGGGTGACGTCCCGGTCGCCGATCAGGATGCGGCCCGAGTTGACGTCCTCGAGGCCGGCGAGCATCCGCAGGGAGGTGGACTTGCCGCAGCCGGAGGGGCCGACGAGGACGAGGAACTCGCCGTCCTCGATGTGCAGGTCGAGCTTGTCGACCGCGGGGGTGGTGGCGCCGGGGTAGAGGCGCGTCGCCTTGTCGAACGTGACGGTGGCCATGACGGGGTACATCCCTTCACCGGCAGGAACGTGCCGGACGATCCGAGTGAAAGGTCACCGGGCCCTCACGGCGAGGACCCGCGTGTGCATCCTCACACCGGACGCTCACGAGGTAAAGGTTTCCACCGGACTTTTGTGTCAGGCGTGTGTCGTGGCGGTGCCGGTCCGCCGCAACAGGGCGCCGGTACGGTGACGACGTGGACACGCCGCCGGGGGGACCGCCGCACGACGGCCGCGCACGCCTGGCCGACATCGCGGTGCAGGCCGGCGTCAGCGAGGCGACGGTGAGCCGGGTGCTCAACGCCCGCCCCGGCGTCGCGGAGACGACCCGGCAGGCCGTCCTCACCGCCCTCGACGTCCTCGGGTACGAGCGCCCCGAGCGCCTGCGCCGCCGCTCGGCGGGCCTCGTCGGCCTCATCGTCCCCGAGCTCGACAACCCGATCTTCCCCGCGTTCGCCCAGGTCATCGAGTCCCACCTGGCCCGTCACGGCTACACCCCGGTGCTGTGCACGCAGACCCCGGGCGGGGTGCACGAGGACGACTACACCCAGATGCTCCTCGAGCGCGGCGTCTCCGGGATCGTCTTCGTCTCCGGCCTGCACGCCGACTCCAGCGCCGACACCGGCCGCTACGTGGCCCTGCGCGAGCGCGGGATGCCGATCGTCCTCGTCAACGGCTACGCCGAGGGCGTCGACGCGCCCTTCGTCAGCAACGACGACGTCGCGGCGATGGACCTCGCGGTCGGGCACCTCGTCTCCCTCGGGCACCGCCGGATCGGCCTCGCGCTCGGGCCGCGGCGGTTCGTGCCGGTCATCCGCAAGATCGCGGGCTTCCGGGACGCGATGCACCGCCACCTCGGCGTCGACGACGTCGAGCCGTTCGTCCGGTGCTCGATGTTCGGCGTCGAGGGCGGGGGGACGGCGGCCCGCGCGCTCGTCGACGAGGGCTGCACCGCCGTCGTCTGCGGCTCCGACCTCATGGCGCTCGGCGCCATCCGGGCGGTGCGCGACCGCGGGCTGCGGGTGCCGCAGGACGTCTCGGTCGTCGGGTACGACGACTCCCCGCTCATCGCGTTCACCGACCCGCCCCTGACGACGGTGCGCCAGCCGGTCCCCGCGATGGGCGCGGCGGCCGTGCGCGCCCTGCTCGACGAGATCTCCGGGACCCCCGCGCCGAGGGCCGAGTACGTCTTCCGCCCCGAGCTCGTCGCGCGGTCCTCGACGGCCCCGGCGAGGACGTCGCCGCAGGCCGTGTCCATGTGAGTTCGTGACCGAACGACCCTGGTCACCCCGCGGCGCCAGCGGTTACCGTCGGTCGGACGGTGGGTCAGCCGGACCCGCACGACCCTCGGAAGGGGCGGCCATGCGCATCACGGACGTCTTGCGGCGCAAGGGTGACCTCGTCGTCACCATCGCGCCGGACCAGCCCGTCTCCGCACTGCTCGACGCCCTCGCCCGGTACAAGGTCGGCGCCCTCGTGGTGTCCTCCGGCGACGGCTCCGTCGACGGCATCGTCAGCGAGCGCGACGTCGTCCGCCGCCTCCAGAGCGACGGCGCCCCCATGCTCGACCTGCCGGTCAGCTCGATCATGACCGCGGACGTCGAGACCTGCTCCCCGGGCGACAGCGTCGACGGCCTCATGCAGCAGATGACCGACCACCGGATCCGGCACGTCCCCGTCGTCGACGACGGCCGGCTCGTCGGCATCGTCAGCATCGGCGACGTCGTCAAGCACCGCCTCGACGAGCTCCAGTCCGAGCGCGACCAGCTCCAGGCTTACATCACGACCTGACGACGGACGACGACGGCGGCGGCCGATCCCCCGGACGGGGGGCCGGCCGCCGGCGCGTCCGGGCCGCCGCGCAGGTTCGCGCGACCGGGCGAAACCTCGCGTCCGGGTGAACCGCCGCCCGCGACACGCCGTCCCCGGCGACGGGACGCGGGCGGGCGCAGGTCCGTCCGGGGCGGGGCCCCCGGGTGGAGCGTCCCGGACGGCGCAGCGGCGCTGACCCACGGTGACCGCTGCGGGGACGACGACGATCTCCCCCGACGTGAGGCGTCAGGTCGGCGCGGTCCGCTGCCGACACCTCTGGGGTCAGCACACGTTGCCCTGGAGGGTTCCATGCCCACGCACCAGCCGTCGCGCGGCCGCGCAGGCGCCGCCGTCGCCGTCTCCACCGCCCTGACCGCCGCGGTCGCGGTCGCCGCGCTCGCAGGGGCCGGGCCGCTCGTCGTCGCCCTCGTCGCGGCGGTCGCCGCCGCCGGCACCGGTGCGGCCGTCTGGACGCTGCTCGCCGCCCCGGCGGCGCAGGCCACGGACGACCTCGAGGCGTGCCACGGGACGCTGTCCCGGCTCGTCGCCGAGGTCGACCGGATGACGTCCGAGCACGAGCGCGGGGACATCGACGTCGTCGTCGACGAGCGGTCGTTCACCGGCGACTACGCCGTGCTCGCGCGGGGTGTCAACGAGCTCGTCGGGGCGCACATCGCGACGAAGAAGAAGGCGCTCGCCGTCGTCAAGGCGTTCGGGGCGGGCGACTTCGACGCCGACATCGAGCGGCTCCCGGGCAAGAAGGCCTTCATCAACGACACGCTCGACGAGGTGCGGGGCAACCTCAAGGGCGTCGTCTCCCAGATGCAGCACATGGCGGCCGAGCACGAGCGGGGCGACATCGACGTCGTCATCGACGTCGACCGCTTCCCGGGACAGTTCGCGACGATGGCGCGGGGCGTCAACGACATGGTCGGCGCGCACATCGCGGTGAAGAAGAAGGCGATGGCGGTCGTCAAGGCGTTCGGCGCCGGCGACTTCGACGCCGACATGGAGCAGCTGCCGGGCAAGAAGGCCTTCATCAACTCGACGATCGAGGAGGTCCGCGCGAACCTCAAGGGCCTCATCGCCCAGATGAACCACATGTCGGCCGAGCACGACCGGGGCGACATCGACGTCGTCATCGACGTCGCGCGCTTCCCCGGCGAGTTCGCGACCATGGCGCAGGGCGTCAACGACATGGTCAACGGTCACATCGCGGTGAAGAAGAAGGCGATGGCGGTCGTCAAGGCGTTCGGCGAGGGCAACTTCGACGCCCCGCTCGAGCAGCTGCCGGGCAAGAAGGCCTTCATCAACGACACGATCGAGCAGGTCCGCACCAACCTCAAGGCGCTCATCGCCGACACCTCGCTGCTCGTCACCGCGGCACTCGAGGGCCGCCTCGAGGTGCGCGCCGACGCCGCCCGCCACCACGGCGGCTTCCGCGAGATCGTCGACGGGATCAACAACACCCTCGACGCCGTCATCGACCCGCTCGACGAGGTGCGCCGCGTCCTGCAGGCCATGGAGAACGGCGACCTCACGAGCCCGATCACCGCGGTCTACCGCGGCCGGCTCGAGGAGCTGCGCCAGGCGGCGAACAACACGATCTCCCGTCTGGCGGAGACGGTCTCGTCCGTCGTCTCCAGCGCCGACCAGCTCTCCAACGCCGCGGGCCAGATCAGCGGCGCCTCGCAGTCGATGTCCCAGGCGGCCACCGAGCAGGCGGCCAGCGTCGAGGAGACCGGCTCGAGCATCGAGCAGATGGCCTCGAGCATCGCCCAGAACAGCGACAACGCCAAGGTCACCGACGGCATGGCCGGCAAGGCCGCGGCCGACGCCGTCGAGGGCGGCAGCGCCGTCCACCAGACGGCCGAGGCGATGAAGGAGATCGCCGCGAAGATCGCGATCATCGACGACATCGCGTTCCAGACGAACATGCTCGCGCTCAACGCGACGATCGAGGCCGCCCGGGCCGGCGAGCACGGCAAGGGCTTCGCCGTCGTCGCCTCCGAGGTCGGCAAGCTCGCCGAGCGCAGCCAGGTCGCCGCCC
>JBQGCR010000300.1:0-3698 GCA_052038585.1 Kineosporiaceae bacterium | reverse complement strand
TCGCCGTCGGCGTCGGCGGCGGGACGGTGCACGCCGGGCGCGACCCGGGCGTCCCGACCCAGCCGGCGCCGGTCGCCGTCGCGACGTTCACCGTGCCGGCGTCCGACCCGGCGACGCAGATGTGCCTGGCCTTCGAGCCCGCCGTGCTCGAGGGCGTCCCGGTCGCGCTCGCCGGCACGGTGACGGCCGTCGACGACGCCGGCGTCACCCTCGCCGTCGACCGCTGGTTCGCGGGCGGCGACGCCGAGGGGCAGGCCCGCCTCCTCCTGCCCGACGCGGGCACGGCCCTGGAGACCGGGCTGACCTTCCGGACCGGCGAGCGCTGGCTCGTCGCCGTCCGCGACGGCGTCGTCCAGGGCTGCGGCGCGAGCGGACCGGAGGCCGCCGGCCTCCGGTCCGCCTACGAGCAGGTCTTCGGTCAGGGGTAGCTCGTCACCGTCACCGCGGTCGAGGGGTTGGCGATCGTCGACGAGCCGCCGACGTCGTTGACGACGTGCTCGATCCCGCCCGAGCCGTTCTCCGGGTCGAGGAAGACCGTGAGCAGGTTGCGCAGGCTCCCCGGGGCGAGCGTCGTCGGCACCTGGAAGGCGTTCTCCGCGACGATGTCGACGCCCTGGTTGAAGAACGAGTAGCTGCCCCAGCCCTCGCCGCGGAACTGCTCGACGTCGTCCGTGACGAGGAACGCGGGGTAGCCGACGACGCCCGGGGCGCGGCTCCAGGCCTCCTCCGACGGCGGGTCGTACGGGAGCTCGTTCTGGAAGAAGACGACCCGGCCGCGCTCGCCGGACCAGACGACTTCGGTCTTCTGGTAGTGCTCGACGAACAGGCCGGTGGCGGTGACGTCGTCGCCGGTGACGACCAGCCCGGTGTCGCCGGTGTTGACGTCCCAGCCGACGGTGCCGGCGTTGCCGTGGTCGGCGCGCCAGAGCCACAGGTTGTCCAGGAGGACCCGGTCGCTGTTGACCTCGAGGCTCACGTCGGCCTTGCCGACCTGCGGGCCGCCGATCCGGACGAAGACGTCCTGGAGGGCGGTCGGGGTGCCCGTGGAGGGACGGCCGCGCCGGTCGTCGGAGCGGTCGCGGCCGCGGTGCTCGCGGCCGACCCGGATGAGCACCTCGGAGTTCACGGGGCCGGCGTCGACCATGAGGCCGGCGAGGGTCACGCCGTCGACGTCCGCGACGTCGAGCACGGTCGCGCCCTTCTGCGCGCTCAGCGCGGGCAGGCCGAGACCCAGGACGACGGTGCCGGGCCGGCGGACGCGGACGGTCCGGTCGACCTGGTACGTGCCCGGGGTGACGAGCAGGTGCTTGCCGCGCGCGAGCGCCCGGTCGAGGGTCTTCGGGCTGTCACCGGGGCGGGTGACGTAGAAGCGGGACAGCGGGACCGACGTCCCCGGCGTCAACCCGTCCTCCCACGTCGTCCCCGAGGACTCGTAGCGCGTCGCCGGGACGCGGACCTGCCAGCGGCCGGCGGCGTCGACGTAGAGGTAGGGCTTCTCCCGGCTCACCGGCGTCGTCGCGAGCGTCGTGTACGGGCCGCAGGTCGGCGTCGCCGGGAAGCACTCGGCGGGGGCGCCCTCGACGCCGGAGAACACCTGGTTCCACACGCCGTTCGACCAGCCGCCGACGCTGCTGTCGCGGGTGTACCACTGCTGCTGCGAGCCGCTGATGACGAAGTCGGCGTGCGAGTCGGCCATGAAGCCGCCGCTGGCGAACGACGGGGCCGAGCAGTAGTCCATGAGCGTGAGGTTGCCGCCGACGACGTTGAGCCGGCGCATCGGGGCCGCCTGGGACACCGCGAGGAAGTTCGCCCCCGCCCGGCAGCCCTCGCCCCCGGCGACGCTGATCGTCAGGTTGGAGATCGACCGCCAGAAGTTGTTCAGCGCGAAGCAGTTCGTCGCGGTCGGGTCGCCCTGCGGGAAGCAGCGGTTGTAGACGTCGATGCGTCCAGTGACGGTGACGTCGCGCGGGCTCAGGCCCAGGCCGGCGACCTCGGTGCCGTAGCCGAAGCGCAGCGCGAGCGGGTCGGCCGCCGAGCCGTAGCGGCCCGGCTTGAAGAGCACGGCGAAGCGGCTCGTGCCCATCTCGTCGTCGACCTTGGCGTCGGCGATCGCGTTGACCCGGGCCTCGATGGCGTCGTTCGACATCGTCGGGTCGAGGACGACGACGTTCGGTCCGAGGTCGGGGTCGCCCGGCGCGCGGCCCGGTGCGGGCGCGGCCCCGGCGGCGGGGGAGAGGACGACTGCGGTGAGGGTGGCCGCCGTCGCGGTCACGAGCGTGACGGCGAGGCGGGCGCGGCGGTGCGTCGAGGTCATCGTCGACCTTCCAGAGCGGTGCGCGGGGGCGGGGGTGCCGTGGGTCACGCCGTGGGTGTCAGGCGCGCCCCGAATGCAAGCACACGGAACATCCCCCGACAACAGGGACGCCCACCCCCACCTCGGTGATCATGGACGGTACAGGCGTGATCATGGACGGTACGGGCGTGATCATGGACGTCCGGTCGACGCCCCTACGCTCGGCCCATGACCAGCCGCCTGTCGGCACGGCTCGCCGCCGTCGTCGCGGCCCTGCCGGTCGAGCCGCACTCGCGCGTCCTCGAGATCGGCTGCGGTCCCGGCGCCGCGGCACGGGCCCTCGTCGCGCGCGTGCCGACCGGTCACGTCCTCGGCGTCGACCGCGCGCCGGCGGCGGTGCGCCAGGCCGTCGCCGGCTCGGCCGACCTGCTGGCGGGCGGGCGGCTCGCCTTCCGCTGCGTGGCGGCCGAGGACCTCGAGCTGGACGACGGCGAGGCGCCGTACGACGTCGTCCTCGCCGTCCGGGTCGGCGCGCTCGACGGCCGCCACCCCGTCGCCGGGGAGCGCGTGCGCGCCGCGCTCGGTCGCGTCACGGCTCCCGGCGCGCGGCTCTTCGTCGACGGCGGCGACCCGCTGCGGGAGGTCGCGCTGGACCTCAGGCCGCGGTTGCAGCGTCCATGGTCACGCCTGCAGCGTCCATGATCACGCGTGTGACGTCCATGATCACCGCTAGTTGACGCTCACGTGGACGTGGTCGAGGTGGTTCGCCGTGTCGCTGCCGCGGTTCTCCATCTGGCGCCAGCCGCCCCGGCCGGGGGTGTAGATCTTCTGGTCCCAGATGACGTAGCTCACGCCGGGCTGCTTGGCCGACCACTCGGCGATGAGCCAGCCGTAGTCGTTGCCCGTGGCGCTGCTGTAGTTCGGGATCATGAAGTCGACGGCCCGGCCGTCGTCGTGGTCCGTCGCGTTGCCGCGGGTGCCGAGGCCGAGCGCGGTGTCGACGCGCGGGAAGGCGGCCAGGCCGCAGCGCATGATGCGCAGCGCGGTCGGCGAGAGGCCGCTCTCGCGGCCGCGGCTGCCGCTCGGCGGGCAGCTGCCCGAGACGGTGGCGGGGGCCAGGGACGTGCGGGCGCTGCTGCGGCTCGCCGGCGCCTCGCGGCGGACCTCGGCGGCGCGGCGGGCGGCCTCGACCTTGGCCCGCTCGCGGGCCTGAAGCGTCCCGAGCAGGGTGGCGGCCTGGGAACGCTGCGCGGCGATCGAGCGGGTCGCGGCCTCGGCGGTGCTCCGGGCGGCGGCCAGGCGCGCCGTCTGGGTCCGCAGGGCCTCCTCGCGCTCGGCGAGCGCGTCGGCGGCGTCGCGGGACCGCTCGACGGCCAGGGCCTGACGCTCGTGGAGCCGGGCGACG
>JBQGCR010000299.1:0-1939 GCA_052038585.1 Kineosporiaceae bacterium | reverse complement strand
GCGGCAGATGCCGGCGGTGACGACGGACTTGCCGGCGTCGCTCGTCGTCCCCGCGACGAGCACGGAGCCCCTCATGCGGGGCACCGCGGCGTCGGCGGGCAGCACGGACCGGCGGCACGACCAGGGATCCCGGTGTGCCGCAGCGGGTCGCGCACCTACGTCAGGGACGCAGGCGCGGGTTCAGGTGGGGGTGCCACGTCAGGTG
Source organism: Kineosporiaceae bacterium (assembly GCA_052038585.1). Taxonomy (GTDB): domain Bacteria; phylum Actinomycetota; class Actinomycetes; order Actinomycetales; family Kineosporiaceae; genus JBQGCR01. The sequence goes on along the minus strand of JBQGCR010000299.1, from coordinate 1,734 downwards.
GCATGCGCAAACGGCTCATCGAACGGCCTCCCTACGGGTGTCCTCGCCCGTGGTCGTCTCAGCCCCGCCGACTGCTCGGGGCACTGCACGACGGCCGAAGTGTCCTGGCTCCCGGATCGACGCTCGCCCCCGGCCTTCCAGCTGCCGGAGCAGCCGTGGCGCGCGAGGGGGGTTCGCTCCCCGGTGACAGTGGCGGGACCGCGCCGGATTCTCACCGGACTTCCTTCACTGCCGTCGGCGTCACTCAACCACACGCGGCTGCGGGGCGGCAACGCACCCCGGGGTGTCCGGCGTCATGCGCTCCGGTGGAGGGCGAAGGCGTACGGCGGTGCGCCGCGCAGGTCCATGAGCCCGAGGACCGTGCGCTCGTCGACCCGGCGGAACGCGTCGTGCACCGGGAGGGCGTCGTAGTGCATGGTCGCGGTGACGACGCCGCGGACCTCGGTCAGCCGCAGCCTCGCCCCCGGCCTCGTCGTCCCCGCGAGGGGCCTGAGCGCGCGGAGGAGCCGCGGGTGCGCGGCCCGGTGCAGGAGCGAGGTGCGGGTCAGCAGACCCATCGGGACGAGCGCCGGGTTCAGGCTCCACCGGCCGCCGCGTCCGTCGTCCATGACGAGCGGGTGGACGTCCTCGGCCGACTCGAACCGCTTCCCCCGCCAGCCCGTGCGGTCGAGCAGCCCGTCGAGCGGGTGGCCGGTCGGCACCTCCGTGCCGTCCCAGCTGCCGAGCATCTCCTCGACCGTGACGGCGGGGAGGCTGTCGTAGAAGGCGAGGACGGTGGTCAGGTCGCCGCTCGTGCGGACGGCCTCGAAGCGCTCGGCGGTCGTCGTCACGCTGGCCTCCCTCGGTGTCGTCGTGCCTTCAGGATCCACCCGCGACCGGCGGCTGTGCACCCCGTCCCGCCCCCGCCGTGAGTGCGGGCAGTTTCGCAGGACACGCGTCCGGCGTGTCCTGCCGAACCGCCCGCGCCCAGGGCAGCGTCCGGCGGGTCGGGCCCGCACGGGCGGTCCGATCGCCGGGCGACTCCTCGGGGGCGTGGCCGATCGGCATGCCCTCGCGGCGCTCACACGCTGTGACCGGGCGGGACGACGGCGCATCACCCACAGCAGCGGGTGAGCAGCACAAAGTTCCTGCGAAAAAGAGTCTGCGACAGTCTGATTCGCCGGGTTCTCCGAGGCCGGGTTGTCGGTGGTCGGGTCTAGCGTGATCTCCATGACGGCAGCGACCACGGTCGAGGGGCACCCGGCCTTCGACGCCCTCGCCCGCCTGCTCGCCGCCGTCGACGAGATCGCCACGACCAGCAGGTTCGGGTTCACCCGCCAGCAGTCCCTCGACCTCACTGTCGCCCTGTGCGCGGCCGTCGCCCGGGTCGACGCCGCCTACCTGACCAGCCTCGGCGAGCTCGACCACCACGAACGCGCCGACCTACCCGCCGGCCGCGGCAAGTACCTCGCCGCGACCTCGATGCAGCAGGCTGCCGGCCTGGGCCGGGCCCGCGCCGTGCGTGACCTGCGCACCGCCCAAGCGCTGCGCGACCACCTGCCCGAGGTCGCGGCCTCCTACGCCGCCAGGGAAACGACCCGGGTGCACGTCGACGCGGCCCGGAATGTGCCGGATCAGGTCAAGCCGTCGACGTGGCGGGAGCACGGGGGCCAGGCCGTCCGCTTCCTCGCCGACCAGGCCCGGACCCTGGACGTGGAGAACTACAAGCGCGCCACCACCGAGGTGCTCGACACC
>JBQGCR010000298.1:0-2301 GCA_052038585.1 Kineosporiaceae bacterium | reverse complement strand
GCCGCGCCGGCGGGTCCGTCGGTCATGACGGCCGTGCCCGCCGTCGCCGCGCCGCCCGCCCGGCGCAGGGGCGACCCGCTCGGTGTCCTGCGGATCCCGCGCCTCGGCCGGTCGTGGCAGTGGGTCGTCGTCGAGGGCGCGGACCGGCGTCGGCTCGCGGACGGGCCGGGGCACGTGCCGGGCACGGCCTGGCCGACCGACGCGGCGCCGGGGGGTCCGGTCGTCGTCGCGGGGCACCGGGTGACGCACGCGCAGCCCTTCGGGCGCCTCGACCGGCTGCGGCGCGGCGACGAGGTCACCCTGACGACCGGCGGGCGCACCTACCGCTGGCGCGTCACCGGGTCCGACGTCGTGCGGCCGGACGCCGTCGAGGTGCTCGACGGTCCGGCGGGCGTCCTGCGGCTCGTCACGTGCACGCCGAGGTTCAGCTCGACGCACCGGTTGGTGGTCGAGGCGGAGCCGGTGCGCTGAGGACGGGCCCGGGCGTCGGACGCTTCGGCGGCAGGCCGTCGCCGGACGAGCGGCCCCGCAGCCGTCGGCCGACCCACGGGACGACGTGGGTGCGGACCCACTCGGCGTCCTCCCGCCAGGCCTCCTGCCGGGTCCGGGCGGGACGGGCCGGCAGCGGGCTCGCCCAGTCCTCGCCGTGCTCGACGCCGAGCACCTCCAGCGCGTGCAGCGCCACGCGGCGGTGGCCCTCGGCGGTCAGGTGGATGCGGTCCTCGGCCCACATCGACGGGTGGTGCAGCGACCGCATGCCCCACAGGTCGACGACGTGCGCGCCGTGCCGCCGGGCGATCGTCCAGACGTTCGCGGCGAGGACGGCGAGGTTCGTCCGGCCGAGCCGGACCAGGGACGCCCGGCCGGGGTCGACGGCGGTGCACAGGACGACGTCGGCACCGCCCGCCCGCAGCCGGCCGACGACGTCGTCGAGGCGCGCGGACACGGCGTCCATGTCGGCGCCGGTGCGCAGCGCGTCGTTCGGGCCGCCGACGACCGAGTAGAGGTCGGCGCCGAGCTCGAGGGCCGGTGGCACCTGCTCGCGCTCGATCTCGGCGAGGAGCTTGCCGCGGACCGCGAGGTTCGCGTCCTCGAACGGCGCGCCGGCCGCCTCGGCCCGGGCCGCGCGGGCCTCGGCGAGCCGGTCCGCCCAGCCGCGCCACGGGTGGTCCCCGGCGACCGCCGGGTCGCACATGCCCTCGGTGAAGGAGTCGCCGAGGGCGACGTACCGGCGCCAGCGCGGGGACAGGACAGGCGTGTCGGGCACGTCGGCGAGCCTAGTGCGACCCTCGCCCCCGCAGCGCGCGCTCCTCCCGCAGGGCGCGCTCCTCCCACAGCACGAGGGCGCCCGCCGCCGGCGCGGTGAGGGCGCCCGGTCCGTGCGCCGCCCAGAACGCGGCGTCCGGCCGCACCCGGCGCACCGCGTCGAACTCCTCGCCGGGCTCGACCCGCGCCGCCTCGTCCGGCGTGAGGGGCAGGTGGACGACGACGTCCGGACGGAGCCGCTCGAGGTCGTGGACGAGGCCCACCACCCGTCCGCGCCGCGCGACCTCGTCGGCGTCCAGCGCGACCCCCAGCTCCTCGACGAGCTCGCGGGCCACGGTCGAGGCGAGCGGGTCGACGCCGGCGGCCGGGGACGGCTCGGCCATGCCGGACGGCGCGACGTGCCACCGGCCGACGTCGGCGGCGTTGCCCGCGCTGCGCAGCCCGAGGACGACGAGACCGTCGCCGACGTCGAGGAGGACGGACACCCCGAGGGCGGCCACCCGGCCGTCGCCGCTCGTCAGCGCGTCACCGCCCGCGGCGGCGTGCACGGCGTCGGCGAGCTCCGGCTGGACCCGGACGACGTCGCACGTGGCCACGGCGTCGAAGTACCCGCCGCGCGCGACGACGAGCCGGCCGTCGTCGTCGGTCGACCGCCAGGCGAGCACCTCGCCGTCGTGCATCGCCGGGTGCGCGCGGCGCTGGCCGGCGAGGTGGCCGGCCCCGAGCGCACGCAGCGCCGGGTCCACGGGCACGGGCCCGTCGTCCACGTGCAGCGACCCGGCGAGCGGCCGGTCGAGCCGCAGGACCGCGACGGGGTACCCCCGACCCGCCCGGACGACGTGCCGCGGGGGCGGCGGGCCCGCCACCGTCAGGACCCGCCGGCGGACCGCCGCCCGGGGAGGACGCGCGCCGCCCACTCCGACCGCAGGAGCCCGAAGACGACCTCGTCGTCCCGGGTGCCGCCGACGAAGGCGACCTCCCGCCGGACGCCCTCGCGGGTGAACCCGCACGCCACGGCGACGGCCTGCATCGCCG
>JBQGCR010000297.1:0-4616 GCA_052038585.1 Kineosporiaceae bacterium | reverse complement strand
GGGGTCGTTCACGGTGTCGCACAGGGCGCGGGCCCAGACGGCGGGGTCATGGCCGTCCACCAGCACGCCGCTGACGCCGTCGGCCACGGCGGTGGGCAGGCCGCCCACGCGGGCCGCGACCACGGGCGTGCCGCAGGCCTGCGCCTCGACGGCGACGAGCCCGAACGACTCGTTGTACGAGGGGACGACGACGAGGTCGGCCGCCCGGTACCAGTCGGCGAGGACCGGCCGCGGCGCGGGCGGCTGGAAGCGGACGACGTCGTCGACGCCCAGGCCGGACGCGAGGTCCGCCAGGTGGGTCGGGTGCTCCAGGCCGCTGCCGCTCGGGCCGCCGAGGACGGCGACGACGAGGCCGTCCCGGGCCGCCGGGTCGTCGTCGAGCAGGTGGGCCGCGGCGCGCACGAGCACGTCCGGCGCCTTGAGCGGCTGGATCCGGCCGACGAAGAGCAGCACCCGCGCGTCCTGGCGCAGCCCGAGCCGCTGGCGGGCCGCGGCCCGGCCGAGCGGGCCGCCCGGGGTGAACGTGTCGAGGTCCACGCCGGGCGGGACGACGGCGACGTGCGCGGGCCTGGCGTCGTAGAGGTCGACGAGCTCGCGGGCCTCGGCCGCGGTGTTCGCGAGCAGCCGGTCGGCGGCGGCGACGACCTGCTCCTCGCCGATGACCCGGCCCGCGGGCTCGGGGGTGTCACCCTCGGCGAGCGCGGCGTTCTTCACCTTGGCCATCGTGTGCATCGTGTGCACGAGCGGGGTGCGCCAGCGGTCCGCGACGAGCCAGCCGACCTGGCCCGAGAGCCAGTAGTGGCTGTGCACGAGGTCGTACCAGCCGGGCTCGTGCATCGCCTCGGTGCGCATGACGCCGGCGGCGAAGGCGCACAGCTGGCCCGGCAGGTCGTTCTTCGACAGGCCCTCGTAGGGCCCGGCGGGGACGGACCGGACGAGCACGCCGGGGGCGGCCTCGACGACCGGGGGCGTCGCGCTCGACGTCGCCCGCGTGAAGACCTCGACCTGCGTGCCGCGGGCGGCCATCCGGCGCGCGGTCTCGAGGACGTAGACGTTCATCCCGCCGGCGTCGCCGGTGCCCGGCTGCTCGACCGGGGAGGTGTGGACGGACAGCATGGCCACCCGTCGTGGGGGCCGCGCCGTCGTCCGGTGCCGAGCCCACCCCGTGTGCCGCACTCCATCCACCTCCTGCTCGGCCCGCACCGCGTCCGGCACGGGCACCGGGGACCCTCAACGCCGTCCCGGCGCCGGGGATTCCGCTCGACGACGCTAGCCGAGGCCACCGGGCACCGCCCGTCGGTGCACGGCTCTGGCAGGGTGGTCGCCGTGGCCGGCCGACGCACCCGACCCGTCGGCGTCGTCACCCGCGGGACGACGAACCCCAACCGCCTGCGCCGCTGCGACCGCTGGCTCGCCGGGCCGCGGGCGTCCCTGCTGCGCCGGGCGGGCGACCCGGTCGTCGTCGACCTCGGCTACGGCGCCACCCCCGTGACGGCCGTCGAGCTGCGCGACCGGCTGCGGGCGGTCCGGCCCGACGTCGAGGTGGTCGGCGTCGAGATCGACCCGGCCCGGGTGGCGGCCGCGCAGCCGCTCGCGGGCGACGGCCTGTCCTTCGTCGTCGGCGGCTTCGAGGTGCCGCTGGCCGGCGGCCGCCGGCCCGTCGTCGTCCGCGCGTTCAACGGCCGGCGGCAGTACGACGCGGCGCAGGTCACCGCGGCGTGGGCGCCGACGCTGGACCGGGTCGCGCCCGGCGGGCTGCTCGTCGACGGGACGTGCGACGAGCTCGGCCGGCGCGCCGCGTGGGGCGCGCTGACCCCGGAGGCCGGCCCGGTCTCGCGGACCCTCTCCCTGCGGCTGCGCGGCCTCGGGCGGCCGGGCGAGGTCGCCGAGCGGCTGCCCAAGGCGCTCATCCACCGCAACGTGCCCGGCGAGCCCGTGCACGCCTTCCTCACGGCGCTCGACGACGCCTGGGCCCGCGAGGCGCCCGTCGGGGGCTTCGGGGCGCGCCAGCGGTTCCTCGCCGCGGCCGCGCGGCTGCGGGACGACGGCTGGCCGCTGCTCGACGGGCCCGCCCGGTGGCGCCTGGGCGAGCTGACCGTGGCCTGGGACGCGGTCAGACCTCGATGACGAGGGTCATCGGCCCGTCGTTGACGAGCTCGACCTCCATCGCCGCGCCGAACCGTCCGGTGGCGACGTCGAGGCCGAGGCCGCGCAGGTGCTTCACGACGGCGTCGACGAGCGGCTCGGCGACCGGTCCCGGGGCGGCGTCGCCCCAGGAGGGGCGCCGGCCCCTGCGGGTGTCCGCGTAGAGCGTGAACTGGGAGACGACGAGCACGGGGGCGCCGACGTCGAGCGCGCTCGACTCGTCCCGGCCGCCGTCGCGCAGCACGCGCAGCTCGGCGACCTTGCGGGCCAGCCGCCGGGCGTGCTCGGTGGTGTCGGCGTGGGTGACGCCGACGAGGACGGCGAGCCCGGGCCGGTCGAGCGCCCCGACGACCTGGCCGTCGACGACGACGCGGGCCCGCGTGACCCGCTGGAGCACCGCCCTCACAGGACCGGCTCCACCGCCCCGACGGGCCGTCCGGCCCCGAGCACCGGGACCTCGCCGAGGCCGTCGAGACCCTCGACGCCGAGCCGGCGCAGCAGGGCGACGAGCACCGGCACCCGCGCGCGGTCGCCGCCGTCGCTCACCTTGACCGCCGCGGCCCGCCCGTCGGGCAGCGCCGCGACGTAGACCGCCTCCGCGCCGTCCTTGGCGACCAGGCCCGGGACGGCGCGCATGAGCGCGGTGACGTCGCGGCCGGTGCCGCCGACCCACTCCGGGTGCCGGGACATCGCCGCGGCGACGCGGCCCTCGGGGCCGGCCGCCGGCGCGGACGCGAGCCGGCCGGCGGCCCGGGCGAGCCCGAGGAGGCTGACGGCCATGACCGGTGCGCCGCAGCCGTCGACGCCGACGGCGGCCACCTGCTCGCCCGCGAGGTCGGCGAGGACCTCGGCCGTCTGCTTCTGCAGCGGGTGGCCGGGGTCGAGGTAGGTCTCGAGGTCCCAGCCGTTCACGGCGCACGTCGCGAGCATCCCGGCGTGCTTGCCCGAGCAGTTCTGCGCCAGCGACGTCGGCGCGCGGCCCGCCGCGGTCCACACGGCGCGCTCGTACGGGTCGAACGGCAGGTCCGGGGTGTTGCGCAAATGCTCCTGCGTGAGCCCGGCGCCGGCGAGCAGCCGCAGCACGCCGTCGGCGTGGTACCGCTCGCCGCTGTGGCTCGCCGCGGTGAGCGCGAGGAGGTGGTCGGGCAGGTCGAGGCCCGCGTGGACCATCGCGGCTGCCTGGAAGGGCTTGTTCGACGAGCGCGGGAAGACCGGGGCGTCGGGCTCCCCGAGGGCGGCGACGACGCGGCCGTCGGCGTCCAACGCGACGGCGTGGCCGTGGTGCAGCCCCTCGACGAAGCCGGAGCGGACGACCCGGGCGAGGACGGCGGGCGGCACGCTCCGCGGGCCCGGGGTCAGCGCTCGGCGGCGAGGGGGACCTCGCCGGCCGCGTAGCGGCGCCCGATCTCGGCCGTCAGGGCGTCCATGACCTCCTGGACCTTGCGGCGCGCACGGCTGACCCGCTCCTCGATCGCGGAGATGTCGGTGAGGGCCGCGGCGAGGGCGTCGTCGCCCATGCCGTGCAGGTCCGACCCGCCGACGTCGGCGACGGCGCGCTCCGCCTCGCGGCGGTGCTCCCCCACCCGGCTCGGCTCGGCGCCGAGGAAGCGGCCCAGCCCGTTGTCCTCGCGCGGGCCGTCGGTGGCGAGGATCTTCTTCAGCGCCTCGACGATCTCGGCGTCGGTGTGCGGCTCGTCGTGCAGCGGACCCTCGCCGCGGCGCCGGGCCCCCTCGGCGCGGAGCAGGTCGAGCCGGCCCTGGAGCAGCCGTCGGGCGTAGGAGAGGTCGACCTCCTCCTGCTCGGCCTCGGCCCGGCGGGCGCGCACGTCGGCGAGGTCGAGGTCGGCGAGGCCGTCGAGGAAGGTCGGGTCGAGCACCCGGTCGATCCGGCGCCGTCCGCCCGGCACGAAGTCGGTCATCGTCTGCTCCAGTCCGTTCCTGCCGTCGGGGTCCGCCGTGCTCTGACGTCCGAGCGTAGCCGCCCGCTCACTACGGCGAGGGCCGCCGTCCCGGTCCGGGGGCGTCGAGGAATCCCGCGACGAGCGCCCGGAGCGCCGAGCGCCCCGTCCACGGGACGGCGCCCGCGGGCAGCACCTCCAGGCGCGCGGCGGGCAGGAGCGCCGCGAGGTGCTCGGCGGCGCCGACCGGGTGGACGTCGTCGCCCTCCTGGGCGACGACGAGCACCGGCGCGACGACGGCGCGCAGGGCCTCGTCGGCCACGGGGGACGGCAGCCGCGGCCAGGCGCGCAGCGCCCCGGCCACCGGCGTCCGGACGAGCTCGCCGGCCCGGCGTCTGCTCCACACGCGCACCGCCGGCAGATCGCGGACGGCGGCGGGCTGCTGCTCGCGCAGGAGGCGGGCCAGGCCCTCGACGTCCCCCGCCTCCACGGCCTCGGCCATCGCGGCGTACCGGGCGAGGACGGCCGCGGGCAGCGGCCGCAGGAGCGTCGCCGCGGGCAGGACGAGGACGG
>JBQGCR010000296.1:0-2811 GCA_052038585.1 Kineosporiaceae bacterium | reverse complement strand
CCGGTCCGCGCCGCCCACAACGAGCTGCGGATGACCCCGCCGAACGAGGCCGGGCAGACGACGCTCGAGAACCGCATCCGCATCCGGCCGATGACGTGGAGCCACGTCTACCGCGACCACTGGGGCGCGCACGTCATGGCGATGGAGAGCCTCGCCCAGCACGACCGCCTCGACATCGAGGCGATCTCGACGGTGGAGCGCTCGGCCGCACCGCCGCCCGCGGCGACGTGCACCTGGGCGACGGTGCGCGACGCCGCCGTCCAGGACCGGCTCTACGAGTGGCTCATGGTCTCCGACCGCACCCGCGTGGGCGACGGCATCGCCGAGCTCGTCGACGCCGTCCGCGGGCTCGACTCCCCGCGAGCCGCCGCGGACGAGGTCTGCGGCCGGGTCCGCGAGGCGATGGAGTACCGCCCCGGCGCGACGGCCGTGCACAGCACCGGCGAGGAGGCGTGGCGCGAGCGGGCCGGCGTCTGCCAGGACTTCGCGCACATCACCGTCGGCGCGCTGCGGGCCCTCGGCATCCCCGCGCGCTACGTCTCCGGCTACCTCGTGCCGCGGCGGGACCTGGAGGTGGGCGAGAGCGCGACCGGCGAGAGCCACGCGTGGGTCGAGCTCTGGGACGACGCGTGGGTGCCGGCCGACCCGACGAACGGCACGACGGTCGGTGACGACCACGTCGTAGTCTCGCGGGGCCGCGACTACGACGACGTGCCGCCGTTCAAGGGCATCTACTCCGGCCGGGCCACGGCCGCGCTCGAGGTCCGGGTCGCCTTCACCCGGCTCGCCTAGGCCGGGCGGCCCGGATGCCTCCCGCGGGCGGGCCGGTGCGTGCCACGCTGGGGCCCGTGCTGACCGACGCCCTCGGCTCGCTGCCCGCGTGGCCCCTCGCGGTGCTGCTCGCCGCGTCGGTGCTCGCCGAGTCCGGCACCGTCGTCGGGATGCTGCTGCCGGGCACGACGGCCGTCATCGGCCTCGGGGTGCTCGCCGGCGTGGGCGCGGTGCCGGCGCCGGTCGTCTACGGACTCGCCGTGGTGGCCGCGGTCGCCGGCACCTCCCTCGGCTGGCGCTCCGGGCGTGACGGCGGCGCCGCCGTGCGCACCTCGAGGCTCGGGCAGCGGGTCGGCGAGAGCCGGTGGGCCCTCGCCGACGACCTGCTCGCCCGGCGCGGGACGCAGGCCGTCGTCGTCGCCCAGTTCGTCGTCGTCGCCCGCACGCTGGTGCCCCGCATCATCGGGATGTCGGGCACACCGTGGCAGCGCTTCGCGCGGGCCAGCGTCCCCGCGGCCACGGCCTGGGCGGTCTCGCTCACGCTCCTCGGGCACCTCGCCGGCTCGAGCTGGGACGCGGTGAGCGCACTCCTCGGACGGGCGATGGTCTCGGTGGCGGTCCTCGCCGGCCTCGTCCTCGGCCTCGCGTGGCTCGGGCGCACGGTGGCGATGCACCCGGAGTGGCGGTCGGCCCCCGCGGCGCGTGCCACGGAGGCGGCCTCCACGCTCGTCCGCCGGCGCGTCGAGCGGCGGACGTCCGCCCTGACCGGCGGGCGCGCGGCGCAGGCCGTGTCGGGTCTCGTGTGGGTCGTGGCCGCCGTGCTCGTCGGCGTGCTGACGACCGCCGTCGTCGGCTTCGCGGTCGGCCGCACCGGCCTGCGCTCGCTCGACGAGCCCGTCGGTACGTGGTTCGCGGCGCACGCCTCGGTCACCGCCACGGAGGCGGCCGACACCGTCGTCCACGTGCTGCGCACTCCGTTCGTCGTCGGCTCGGCGGTGCTCGTGGCCCTCGTCGTCCTGTCCCGCTCGGTGCCCGGCGCCGACGCGCGGGTGCGCGCCGCCGTCGGGGTCGGCGGGCTGGTCGCGCTGGCCGTCGCGACGAAGTGGGCGGCGGACGCCGTGCGCGGCCCGGCCGAGCTGGGGGAGACGCGCTACCTCTTCCTCAACCAGCTGCCGGTGGTCCTCACCGCCCTCGTGCTCGCCGTCGTGCTCGCGTCCCCGGTGCTGCCGTGGGCCGGGCGGGTGGCGGCGTGGACGGCCGCCGGCGCCGTGGTGCTCGTCCTCGCGGGGGCGCGGCTCGTCATCGGCTGGTCGACGGCGAGCGAGGTCGTCCTGGGGCTCGGCGTGGGGCTGGCGTGGGCGGCGCTGCTGGCGTCTGCGGTCCGGCCGCCGACCGCGCCGGCCGACGCCGGCGTGACCGAGCCCGCCGTGGCGCCGCGTACCCTTGACGGGCCATGACTGCTGCCAAGACCTACGACGTGCGCACCCACGGGTGCCAGATGAACGTCCACGACTCCGAGCGCCTCGCGGGCCTGCTCGAGACCGCCGGCTACGTCGACCTCGCGAGTGTCCCCGACGCCGAGCGGCCGGACGTCGCCGACGTCGTCGTCTTCAACACCTGCGCGGTGCGCGAGAACGCCGACAACAAGCTCTACGGCAACCTCGGGCAGCTGCGGCCGGCCAAGACCGCCAACCCGGACCTCCAGATCGCCGTCGGCGGCTGCATGGCGCAGAAGGACCGAGACACGATCGTCAAGCGCGCCCCGTGGGTCGACGTCGTGTTCGGCACCCACAACATCGGCAGCCTGCCGGCCCTGCTGGACCGTGCCCGGCACAACAAGCGCGCCGAGGTCGAGATCCTCGAGTCGCTCGAGACCTTCCCCTCGACCCTCCCCACCCGGCGCGACTCCGCGTTCGCCGGCTGGGTGTCGATCTCGGTGGGCTGCAACAACACCTGCACGTTCTGCATCGTCCCGAGCCTGCGCGGCAAGGAGCAGGACCGCCGCCCCGGCGACGTCCTCGCCGAGATCGAGGCCCTCGT
>JBQGCR010000295.1:0-3598 GCA_052038585.1 Kineosporiaceae bacterium | reverse complement strand
GCGCCGGCCGCGCGCTAGCGCCGGCCGCCGGGCCCGCCCCCGCCGACGTCCCCCGCCCGGTCTACCTCCGGGCGGGCAACGCGACGATGACCGGGTGACCACCCCCGTCCGGGCGCGGGTCGCCGTCGCCGTCCTCTTCGGTGTCAACGGCGCCCTCTTCGCCAACGTCGTCCCGCGCCTGCCCGACCTCAAGGCCGCTCTCGAGCTGTCCAACACCGGGTTCGGCGTCGCGGTGGCGGCCTACCCGGCCGGCTCGCTGCTGCTCGGGCTGGCCGGCGGGGTGCTCGTCGGGCGCTTCCCCTCCCGCGTCGTCGCGCCGGTCGCCGCCGCCGCGGTGGCGGCGAACCTGCTGCTCATCGGTCTCGCCCCGACGGCCTGGGTCTTCGCGGCCGCGCTGTTCCTCGCCGGGTCCCTCGACGCGATCGCCGACGTCGCGAACAACACCCACTCGCTTCGCGTCGAACGGGTCTACGGGCGCTCGATCCTCAACGGCCTGCACGCGGTGTGGAGCATCGGTGCCGTCGCCGGGGCGGCCATGGGCGCCGGTGCGATCGCCCTCGGCCTGTCCGTGCCCGTGCACCTGGGCCTCGCCGCGCTGCTGCTCGGCGGGACGGGACTGGCCTGCTCGACGCTGCTGCTGCCCGGACGGGACGACGAGGTCGTCGGGGACCACGCCGACGTCGCCCGGCCCGTCCTGCGCGGCCGCCGTCACGTGGCACTGCTGCTGCTCGCCCTCGGGCTCTGCATGGCCGCAGCCCAGCTCCAGGAGGACACCGCCGCGCAGTGGAGCGCCCTGTACCTGCGCGACCTCGGGGCCACGGCGGCGATGGCGGGCCTCGGTTTCGTCGCCCTCCAGGCCGCCCAGGTGGTCGGCCGGTTCCTCGGCGACCCGGCCGTGAGCCGCTGGGGCGACAGGGCGGTGGCCCGGGGCGGGACCGCGCTGGCGGCGACGGCGATGGCGGCCACGCTGCTCGTCGGGACGCCGGTGGCGACCGTCGTCGGGCTGGCCGTCGTCGGTCTCGGGATCGGCACCCTGTACCCCGGTGCCGTCCGGGCGGCCGACGCCCTCCCGGGGCTGCGGGCCGGGCACGGGATCGCCCTGGTGTCGACGGTGAACCGCGTCGTGTCGCTCGTCTCGCCGCCGGTCGTCGGCGTCGTCGCGGACGGCGCGGGCCTGCGGGTCGGCCTCGTCGTCATGCCGGTCATGGCCGCCGTGGCGTTCGTCCTGAGCGGCGCGTTCCCGGCCCTGCGCCGCTGACGACGCACCGGCATGGGGCACGATGGGCCCATGGAGGAGCTGGCGCAGGCGAGCCTCGTCGAGCTCGCCGTCGAGCGCCTGCGCCACGAGATCCTCTCCGGCGCCCTGCCTCCCGGCACCCGGGTCGTCGAGGAGTCGGTGCGCACCCGCTTCGGGATCAGCCGGGCCCCGCTGCGCGAGGCGCTGCGCCGGCTCGCCGAGCAGGGCCTCGTCGAGCACCTGCCCCGGCGCGGCGTCCGGGTCGCGACCCTCTCTCCGCAGGACGTCGCGGGCCTCTTCGAGGTGCGGGACGTCCTCGAGCGGCACGCCGTGACGTGCGCGCTGCCGGTCGAGCCGGCGGCCCTCGACGCCGTCCGCCGCGAGCTCGAGGCGATGCGCCGGGCCGCCGCGGACGACGACGCCTTCGGTGCGGCCGAGGCCCACCGCCGCTACCACGCCGAGGTGGTCCGTCTGGCCGGCAAGCCGCAGCTCTCGGCGGTCTACGAGCCGATCCTCGTCCGCCTGCAGCTCCACATGGCGACGAACCTGCGCCGCGAGCGGGACGCCCGTGCCCCGACCGACGGCGTCGCCCGCCACGAGGTGCTCCTCGCCGCGCTCGAGAAGGGCGACGCCGACGCCGTCGTCGACGTCCTCGCCACGCACGGCGCCCAGACCTTCCTCTGACCGTGCCGCGGCCCGGCGGGTTCGCCTCCTTCTGGGCCGCGGAGACGGTGTCGCTGTTCGGCACCGCGGTGACGACGATCGCGCTCCAGGTGCTCGTCGTCTCGACGCTCGACGGGACGGCGACCGACGTCGGCCTGCTCAACGCCGCACGCTGGCTGCCCTACCTCGTGCTCGGGCTCGTCGTCGGCGCGCTCGTCGAGCGGCGGGCCCGCAAGCCCCTGCTCGTCGTCACCGACGCCGGCCGCGCCGTCCTGCTGCTCCTCGTGCCCGGCTTGTGGGTCGCGGACCTGCTGAGCCTTCCCGCGCTGCTCGTCGTCGTGGCGGGTGTCGGGGTGCTCTCGCTCGTCAACGACTCCGCGTCGCAGTCGTTCCTGCCGCGACTGGTCCCGCGCCGGGACCTCGTCGTCGCCAACGTCCGGCTCGACCAGAGCACGACGGCCGCGCAGACGACCGGCCCGGCGGTCGGCGGCGTCGTCGTCGGCGTGCTCTCCGCGCCGGTGGCCGTGCTGCTCGACGCGCTGAGCTATGCGGCGTCCGCCGTCCTCGTGGGACGGATCCGGGTCGACGAGCCGCGGCCCGCCCCGGTGGCCGGACGGTCGCTGCGGCGCGAGGTCGTCGCGGCGCTGCGGTACACCTACCGGCACCCGACGCTGCGGCCGCACGCGGTGTGGGGCCACGCGTGGTTCCTCGCCAACAGCGTCGCGACGACGGCCTTCGTCGTCTACGCCCTGACCCGGCTCGGGCTGACGCCCGCGCGGTTCGGCGTCGTCCTGGCGGTCGCCGGGGTCGGGGGCCTGGCCGGGTCGGTGCTCGCCGGGCCGCTCGGACGCCGGTGGGGCGCGGGGAACGCCGTCGTCGCCGGTCACGTCCTGGCGCCGGTCGGGTGGGCGGTCGTCGCGCTGCCCGCCGTCCTGCCCGATCTCGGGGCGGGGGCCGTCCTCGCCGTCCTCGCGCTCGGGCAGGGCCTGTACGGCCTGGGCCTCGGCCTCGAGAACTCCAACGAGATGGCGTGGCGGCAGGCGGTCGTCCCCGACCGGCTCATGGGCCGGGTCAACACGACGATCCGGTCGGTCAACCGGGCCGCCATCGTCGTCGGCGCACCGCTCGGCGGCCTGCTCGCCGACCGCTTCGGCGACCTGGCCGCCCTCGGCACGGCGGTCGCCGCCTTCACGGTCGTCGCGGCCGGCCTGGCTCTGTCGCCCTTCCGTCAGGTGACGCACCGCCCCTGACGCCGTGCCCATGACCATCTGCCCAGCCGTCCCCTCTTCACGGGGAGGCGCGTGTCACCCAGACGTAACGTCCGACGCGAGTCGGCGACACGAAAACGGTCGACAGTCGACCGCATGGAGGCATGGCGGACGGTCGCGGGCCTGCGCGCGGCGTACCGGGACGGGCTGTCGGTCGGCCGGGTGGTCGACGACGTGCTCGTCGGCATCGACGCGTACGACGACCCGGCGGTCTGGGTCGACCTCGTCCCGGCCGACACGCTGCGCGCCGAGGCGGCCCGGCTCGACGTGCTCCTCCGCGACGACCCGAGCGCGCTCGACCGGCTGCCGCTCCTCGGGGTCCCGTGCGCGGTCAAGGGCAACCTCGACGTCGCGGGGCTGACGACGACGGCGGCCTGCCCCGCCTTCGGGACCGTCGCCGCGCAGGACGCCGAGGCCGTCCGGCGGCTGC
>JBQGCR010000294.1:0-14489 GCA_052038585.1 Kineosporiaceae bacterium | reverse complement strand
TCTAGGCCTTCTCCGCCTCGTCGGGGCGGACCCACCGCCGGTCGTCCCGCCGCGCCCGCCGGGCCCGGACCATCCCCGGCACCGCGACGGCGAGCCGTCGTGACATCGGCACCGAGACGCGCTGGGTGAGCACCTGGTACTCGGCCCGCTCCACTTGGTCGAGGATGCCGCCGTAGAGCTCGAACGCCGTCCGGACGCAGTCCCGGCTCGTCGGGTGGAGCATGCCGATCCCCGGCTCGGCGAAGGCGTACAGCCGCCGGGTCCGCTCCACCTCGAAGCGCAGCAGCTCGCGGACCGGGTTGGTCACCGTGCCGCGGGCGAGCACCTCCCGGGTGACGCCGAACGCCTCGAGGTCCTCCATCGGCAGGTAGACCCGGCCGCGCTGGAGGTCCTCGCCGACGTCGCGGATGAAGTTCGACATCTGGAACGCCTCGCCGAGCGCCCGGGCCCGCGCGCCGGCCTCGGGGTGCACGGGCTCGAGGACCGGCAGCATCTGCAGGCCGATGACGGCGGCGGAGCCGTACATGTAGTGCTCGAGGTCGCCGTACGTCGGGTACTCGGTGACGGTGATGTCCATCTGCATCGACTCGAGGAACGCCTCGACGTGGGCACGGGGGATACCCCAGCGGCGCATCGTCGCGAGCATGGCCCGGCCGACCGGGTCGGCCGTCGTCCCCGTGCCGAGCGAGTCGAGGAACTGCTGACCCCACGTGACGAGCGCCTGCGGGTCCGGCGCGGTGAGCGAGTCGACGAACTCGTCGGCGTAGCGGGCGAACCCGTAGAGCGCCCAGACGTACGGCCGCTTCGCCGGCGGCAGGAGCAGGGTCGCGAGGTAGTACGTGCGCCCGTGCTCCGCGTGCAGCCGGCGGCACGTCTCGAAGTCCGCCTGGGCCGCGGGGTCGGTGATCCCGGCGGCGACGAGCGCCGCGCGCGAGCGGCGCGGCACGGACCGGGGCACGACGGAGGGGGCGGGCGACGACGTCACGCTGGCATCCTGCCCGACGTCCGTGCCGCGGGCGCCGCCGCTCACCGCCACGCCCGGCTGCGGTAGGCCTTGTCCCGGCCGGTGACCCGCTCGGCGGCGAGGCGCCCGGAGACGAGCACCATCGGGACGCCGACCCCGGGCTGGGTGCCCGAGCCGGTGAAGACGACGTTCTCGCCCCACAGGTTGCCGGGCCGGAACGGGCCGGTCTGGGAGAACAGGTGCGCCGAGGCGAACGGCGCGCCGCGCTCCATGCCGCGCGCCGCCCAGTCCAGCGGCGTCGTCACGTCCTCGACGAGGATCGACTCGCCGAAGCCCTCGTAGCCGCGCGCCTCGAGCGTCGCGACGACGTGCTCGCGGTAGCGCGGCCCGACGCGGGTCCAGTCGATCGGCGCGCCGAGGTGCGGCGTGGGGAAGAGCACGTAGTAGATCTCCCGGCCCGCGGGGGCGAGCGAGGGGTCCGAGCGCGTCGGGTTCGTCAGGAGCACCGACGGGTCGGACATGAGCCGCCCGGCGAGCAGGTCGTCGAAGACGCCGTCCCACGCCGCGCCGAAGTGGATGTTGTGGTGCGCCGCCTGCGGGTAGCGCCGGTCGGAGCCGGCGAGCAGGAGGTAGCACGACGGCGAGTACCTGAGGAACCGGTGCCGGCGCGGGCTGCTGCCGAGCAGCTCGCGGTGCGCGACGGGCAGGTCGGGGTTGAGGACGACGACGTCCGCCTCGATCCGCTCGCCCGACGCGGTGTGGACGGCCGTGGCCCGGCCGTTCTCGTGCTCGACGCGGGTCACCTCCGTGCCGTAGCGGAACTCGACGCCGTGCTTGGTGGCGGCGGCCGCCATCGCCTGCGGGACCGCGGCCATCCCGCCCTTGGGGAAGTACACCCCGGCGACGGAGTCCATGTAGGCGATGACGGCGTACAGCGCGAGCGCCTGCTGCGGCGAGACGCCCGCGTAGAGCGCCTGGAAGGAGTAGATCCGCTGCAGCCGTGGGTCCTTCAGGTAGGTCTCGACCTTCGGCGCGAGCCGCCGGAACCCACCGACGGCGACGAGCTTGGCGAGGTTGGCCGTGAGCAGGTCGAGCGGGGTGTCGATGTTGCGGTCGATGAAGTCCCGCATCTCGTAGCGGTAGAGCTTGGAGACGAAGTCGACGTAGCGCCGGAAGCCGGCGGCCTCCTCGGGCGAGACCTGCTCGGCGATCGTCGTCGCCATCTGCTCGGTGTCGGCGTGCACGTCGAGGCTCGAGCCGTCGGCGAACGTCGTCCGGTACAGGGGCGTGACCGGCTCCAGCTCGAGCCAGTCGTCCATCGACTCGCCGAGCGCGTCGAAGCAGTCGGCGATGAGGTCCGGCATCGTCAGGACGGTCGGCCCCGGGTCGAACTGGTAGACCCCCTCGGACGTCTCGCGCTCGAGCACCTTGGCCCGGCCGCCCGGGCCGTCCTCGCGCTCCAGGACGAGCACCTCCCGCCCGGCGCCCGCGAGGCGCATCGCGGCCGAGAGACCGGCGAGCCCGGCGCCGACGACGACGACGCGGTCCGTCGGCCCGGTGACGGTGCGCACGCGGCCGGGCAGCCAGCCCGCCGCGGACCCCAGCCGGCTCACGCGGCCCTCGCCGTGGCCGCGCCGACGAGCCCGGACAGGACGCCGCGGGCGACGTCGTCGACGTCGGCCCGCTCCAGCGCCGCGTAGGACGAGGCGACGAGGTCGTCGATGAGCCGCTCCGTGCGCTCCAGCGCGCCGGTGTCGACGATGACCTCGCGCAGCGCCTCGACGCCGTGCGTCTCCAGCCCCGGGTCGCCGAGCAGGCGCCGGACGACGCCGGCCTGGGCCGGGGTCGCCCGCTCGAGGGCGTACGCCACGAGGACGGTGCGCTTGCCCTCGCGCAGGTCGTCGCCGGCCGGCTTGCCGGTGGCCTCGGGGTCGCCGAAGACGCCGAGGACGTCGTCGCGCAGCTGGAACGCCTCGCCGAGCGGCAGCCCGTAGGCCGAGTAGGCGGCGAGCAGCGCGTCGTCGGCCCCGGCGAGCGCCCCGCCGAGCAGCAGCGGGTGCTCGATCGAGTACTTCGCGCTCTTGTACTGGATGACCCGGCGGGCGCGGCCGGCCGCGCCCTCGGCGCGCTGGGCACCGACGGCCTGCTCGAGGATGTCGAGGTACTGCCCGCCCATGAGCTCGGTGCGCATCCGGGCGAAGACCGGCAGGCCCCGGGCGATCGTCGCGGCGTCGAGGCCGCTGGTCTGGAAGGCCTCGTCGCTCCAGACGAGGCACAGGTCGCCGGCGAGCACCGCCCCCGCGAGGCCGAAGCGCTCGCCGTCACCGGTCCAGCCCGAGCCCCGGTGCAGGGTGGCGAACCGGCGGTGGACGGCGGGCATCCCGCGCCGGGTGTCGGAGTCGTCCATGACGTCGTCGTGGATGAGCGCCGCGGCCTGGAAGAACTCCAGCGACGCCGCCGCGTTCGAGATCTCGGGCACGTCCGGCCCGCCCGCCCCGCGCCAGCCCCAGTAGCAGAACGCGGGCCGCAGCCGCTTGCCGCCGCGGACGAGGTCGGCGACGTACTCGACGAGCGGACCGCAGTCCGGGCTCACCGCCTCCAGCGCGAGCGCCTGCCGGGACAGGAAGTCCTCGAGCGACTTGTGGACCCGGACCCGCAGGTCCTCGACGTCGACCGGGTGGACCTCTCGGGCCGGCTCGCTCGGGCTCACTCGGTACTCTCCTCAGCTGCGGCGGGGACGGGTCGTGCTGATCGGCAGCCTAGGTGGGCGGTCCCGGCGCGGCACGTCGGAGCCGTGGACGTGACCGGACCGGCCCCCGCCCGCCCCTACCCTGGAGCCATGGCAACGGGACGTCCATCGACGCGCGACGCCGGCGAGTCCCTCGCCGACAGGCTCGCCGGTCTCCTGGCGCAGGGCCGCCGCTCGTTCTCCTTCGAGTTCTTCCCGCCGAAGGACGACGCCGCCGAGGCCGTGCTCTGGGACGCCGTCCGCCGGCTCGAGCCGCTCGACCCGACCTTCGTGTCGGTGACCTACGGCGCCGGCGGCTCGACCCGGGACCGCACCGTCCGGATCACGCGGCGGATCGCCCGGGACACGACGCTCCTGCCCATGGCCCACCTCACGTGCGTCGGCGCGTCGGTCGGCGAGCTGCGCCAAGTCGTCGGCGCCTACGCCGACGCGGGCGTCCGCACGGTCATGGCGCTGCGCGGCGACCCGGTCGGCGGGCCGGGCACCGACTGGACGCCGCACCCCGGCGGCCTGGACCGCGCGATCGACCTCGTCCGGCTCGTCCGCGGCCTCGGGTCGTTCGACGTCGGCGTCGCGGCCTTCCCCGACGTCCACCCCGAGAGCCCCGACCTCGACCACGACGCGCGGGTGCTCGTCGCCAAGGCCGAGGCCGGCGCCGCCTTCGCGGTGACCCAGATGGTCTTCGACGTCGACGCCTACTGCCGGCTCGTCGAGCGCGTGCGCGCGCTCGGGTCCGACCTGCCGATCCTGCCGGGCGTCATGCCCGTGACGAACGTCCGCCAGATCGAGCGGTCCGCCCAGCTCACGGGGGCCGCGCTGCCGACGGCCGTCGTCGAGCGGCTGCACGCCGTCGCCGACGACCCCGCGGCCGTGCGCGAGGTCGGGGTCGAGATCGCCACGGAGATCTCCCGGGCGCTGCTCGACGCCGGGGCGCCGGGCCTGCACTTCTACACGATGAACCGCTCGACGGCGACGCTCGAGGTGTTCGACCGGCTCGGGGTCGCCGTCCGCGCCTGAGGCGGGACAGGATGGGGGGCGTGAGCACCGACAGCCTGGCCGTCCCGATCCCGCACACCCCCTCCGACGGCGTCCGCGTCACCGGGTCCGGCTCGGTCGCCGGGGCGCCCGACGTCGTCCGCGTGCACCTCGCCGCGACGGCGTCGCGCCCGCGGCTCGCGGAGGCGCTCGCCGCCTCCGAGGACGCCGCCCGCCGGATCCGCGAGGTGCTCACCCGCTTCGGGGTCACGGGTGAGGACGCCGCGACGTCGGGACTGTCCATCACCGCCGAGCAGGTGTGGGACGACCGGCAGGGCCCGCGGATCACCGGGTTCCGCTCCGAGCACGCCCTCGCGCTCGTCGTCCGCGACGTCCGGGCCGTCGGCGCCGTCCTCGGCGAGGCGCTCGTCGCGGGCGGGGACGACGTGCGGCTCAACGGCGTCGACTTCGCCGTGGAGGACCCGACCCCGCTCAAGGTCGCGGCCCGCGAGCTCGCGTGGAACGACGCCCTCGGCAAGGCCGAGCAGCTCGCCCACCTCGCCGAGCGCCGGCTCGGCGCGGTGCTCGACGTCGACGAGACCGGCCGGGTCGCCGGCCCGCCGATGCCGATGCCGAGGGTCATGGCCGCCGCGGCCGTCGCCAAGGACGTCGCCGCCGAGCCGGGCCGGGTGTCCGTCGACGTCGACCTCACCGTGCGGTGGGCGCTGCTGTAGTGGAGCGCGAGGAGTACCTGCGGCGCTGGTCTGACCTGCACGGGCACGCCTCGGTCACCGGGCTCGTCCGGTTCTGGCTCACCCTGACGCACGCGCTCGCCGCCCCGCTCGTCCGGCTCCGCGTGCCGCCCGACGCGCTGACCGTCCTCGGGCTGCTCGTCGCGTGCGCCGTCGTCCCGCTCGCCGCCGCCGGCGGGCGGTGGCCGCTGCTCGCCGTCCCCGTCGTCGTCCTGTCCGGGCTCGTCGACAACCTCGACGGGGCGGTCGCCGTCATGACCGGCCGGACGACGCGCTGGGGGTACGTCCTCGACTCGGTGTGCGACCGGCTCGCCGACACCGCCTACGTCGTCGCGCTCTGGGCCGCGGGCGCGCCCGCGGCGCTCTGCGTCGCGGGCGGCGCGCTCGCCGGGCTCCACGAGTACACGCGCGCCCGCGCGACGGCCGGCGGGATGGACGACGTCGGCGTCGTCACCGTCGCCGAGCGCCCGACCAGGGTCATCGTCACGACGATGTTCCTGCTCGGTGCCGGGACGTTCCCGCCGGCCGGGTCCGACTGGGCCGCAGCGGGTTCGGCGGCCTGGGTGACGATCGGTGCCGTCGGGCTCGTGCAGCTCCTCGTCGTCGTCCGGCGCCGGCTGACCGCCTGAGCGGACGCCCTCAGCCGCAGCGCTCGCCGGTCCGGGCGAGGTCGGCGAGGGCCTCGCGGGCCGAGGCGCCGGACAGCAGCTGCGGGCGGCCGTCGCCGATCCGGGCGGGGTGCCAGGTGACGTCCCGGACGCCGTCCGCACCGGCGACGACGGTGAGCACGCCCGTCTGCGCCGCGGGCCCCGGCCGGGCGTAGAAGTGGTAGTTGCCCGCCCCCCACATGACGGGCACGCCGTCGACCTCGCCGAGCGGCTGGAGCACGTGCGCGTGGCTGCCGACGACGACGTCCGCGCCGGCCCGCACGAGGGCGGCGGCGAGCTCGCGCTGGCGCGGGGTCGGGCACACCGTGCGCTCGACGCCCCAGTGGATGACGACGGCGACGACGTCGTGCGTCCGCGCCGCCTCGGCGACCGCGTCGAGGAAGCGGTCCTCGCCGCCCTTGGTGTCGGCCAGCCCCGGCCGGTCCCCGCGGGCCGGCCACGAGTCGATGGCGAAGGAGTCGAGGACGTCCGTGGCGCCGAGGACGGCGACCCGGACGCCGTCGACCGAGGTGGACCACGGCGCGTACGCCGCGTCCTCGTCGTCCCCGGCGCCGACGACGGGCATCCCGTGCTCCCGGGCGGCGGCCAGGGACTCGACGAGGCCGGCGCGGCCGAAGTCCATGCCGTGGTTGTTCGCCATGGACACGACGTCGACCCCCTCCTCGCGCAGCAGGGCGAAGGCCGAGGGCGGCGCGAGGAACGCGTACTGCTTCGGCTGGCGGTTCCCGCCGGTGCCGACGGCCGTCTCGAGGTTGAGCACGCCGACGTCCGCCGCGGCGAGGACGTCGGTGGCCGAGCCGAGGTCGCCGCGGGACAGCGACTGCTTCGAGACCCCCTCGAAGTGCGTGTCGCCGGCGAAGGCGAGGGTCACCCGGCCGGGCCGGGCCGTCCGGTCCGGGGGGCCGGGGGAGGTGGCAGGGCCGCCGGGCGCCGCGGGGGCCGGCGCCGCGGGGGCCGTCGCCGCGGGGGCCGTCGTGCTGCCGGCCACGCTCGAGGCCCGGTCGGTGAGGGCGTCGACGGCGAGCATCCCCGTGGTCACGCCGAACGCCACGCCGAGGGCGGCCGCGGTCGGGCGCAGCGTCCCCCGGGTCGTCGGGCGCCGCGCGTGCCGGCGGGCGGGGCGCGTCATGGCCGGCTCGCAGGGACGGTCGTCGTCAGCGCGGTCTCCGGGGGCAGGCGCCGCCCGGCGGCTCCGGACGGCTCGCCTGACGACGATAAGCGGCTACATCGGATCTATCCCAATCTGCGGCGTCGTCCGCGTGTCACGCCCGCCCGACGAGGTCGGCGACGATCGCGGCCGACATCGCGACGAGCGGCAGCCCACCGCCGGGGTGCGAGGACCCGCCGACGAGGAACAGCCCCGGCACCGGGGAGCGGTTGGCCGGGCGGAGGAACGCCGAGCGGGCGCCGTTGCTGCTCGTGCCGTAGATCGAGCCGCCGACGCTGCGGGTCTCGCGCTCGAGGTCGGCCGGGGTGCGCACGACCCGCCACAGGAGCCGGTCGCGGACGTCGTACCCGCGGGCGGCCATGACCTCGAGCACGCGGTCGGCGTAGGAGTCCGCCAGACCCGGCGCCTCCCAGTCGATCCCGGCGGTGCGCCGGCTCGGCAGCAGCCGCTCGGGACCGGCCGGGACGTGCCGCGGCGCGTTGACGAGGACGAACCACGACTCGTGGTCGTCGTCGGGCCGCAGTGCGGGGTCGTCGGGGGCGCCGATGAACACCGTCGGGTCCGGGACGGGTCGCGGGCCGCGCAGCCGGTGCGGTCCGGTGCCGAAGACCGAGTCGAACTCGTCGTCGTAGTCCTCGGGGAACAGGACGGTGTGGTGGCGCAGCCCGGGGGTGCGACCGCGCAGCGCGAGGAGGAGGACGAAGCCGGACAGCGAGGGCCACGCCCGGCGCAGCGAGGCCGCGGCCGTCGCGGCGTCGGGACCGTGGACGAGGTCGCGGTACAGGTGCGCGGCGTCGGCGTTGGCGACGACGACGTCCGCGGCGACCCGCTCGCCGTCGGCGAGGCGCACCCCGGCGGCCCGGCCGCCCTCGAGGAGCACCTCGACGACGTCGGCCCCGGTGCGCACGGTGACGCCGCGCTCGAGCGCCCGCCGGTGCAGGGCCTCGCCGAGCACCCGCAGGCCGCCGGTGACGTACCAGGCGCCGAAGGACTGCTCGACGTACGGCACGGTCGCCAGGGCCGCCGGCGTGCGGCGCGGGTCCGAGCCGGTGTACGTCGCGTACCGGTCGAGGACCGTGCGCTGGTGCGGGTGGCGCAGGTACTGCCGGCCGAGGCCGCGCAGCGAGCGCCACGGCGCGATGGTCCGCAGGTCCTCGACGCGCGAGCTCTGCCGCAGCAGGTCCCGCGGTCCGTCGAGCGGGGACTCGAGGAACGGTCCGCGGGTGGCGTCCCAGATCCGGCCCGCGCGCTCCATGAGGCTCGTCCAGTCCGCGCCGGCGCCGCCGCCGAGCGCCTCGTCCCACGCGGCGGCGATCCGCGGCCGGGAGACGTTCGGCATGTCGAGCTCGGTGCCGTCGGCGAAGCGGTAGTGGCACGCCGGGTCCACCGGCTGGAGGTCCACCTCGTCCTCGATCGGCCCGCCGGTCTTGAGGAACAGGTCGCGGTAGGTCGCCGGCAGGGTGAGCAGGTGCGGTCCGGTGTCGAAGGCGAACCCGTCCCGGACGACCCGGCCGAGCTTGCCGCCCCACGTCGGGGCCTGCTCGAGCACGGTCACGGCGTGGCCGAGCGCGGCCAGGCGCGCCGCGGCGGCCAGGCCGCCCATCCCGGCGCCGACGACGGCGATGCGAGCCACGCGGTCAGCCTGCCAGGGGGGCGGGGGCGGCGAGCACGCGGCCCTTCCACTCCAGCCGGCCGCGGCCGCGCAGCCACCACGACCGGGCCGTGAGGTAGCCGAGCAGGGTCACCGAGACCGGGTGGGCGAGGACGTCGGGCAGCGACCGTCCGCCGGTGCGCTCGGCGACGGCGTAGCGTCCGGCGACGGCGGCGGCGTAGCCGGCGAGGCCGACGCGCGAGCCGCGCAGGGCCGCGACTGCCGGGACGACGTAGACGATCCCGAGCGCCGCCACGGTCGCGGTCGCACCGGCGGGGGAGCCGAAGGCCGACCACAGGGACTTGGCGTAGCCGTCGCGCACCTGCGGCCAGCCGTCGTACATCCGGCACGTCGCCAGGTGCGTCCCGTCGGTGACGACGCCGCGGCCCCCGGCGCGCTTGACCGCCCGGAGCAGCGCGACGTCGTCGAGCACCTCGCCGCGCACCGCGGCGTGCCCGCCGGCCCGCTCGTAGACGGCGCGGTCGACGGCGAGGAGCTGGCCGTTGGCCGCGACGAGGGACTCGCGGGCGGAGCGCTCGGCGAGCCCGAGCGGCAGGGTCGTGAGGAAGGACCACTGGAGCAGCGGCTGGACGAGCCGCTCGCCCGCGGTCAGGGCGAGCTGGCGGGGGTAGGGGCACACGAGGTCGAGCCCGGTGCCGCGCAGCTGGGCGACGGTCGCCGCGACGGCGTGCGGGGCGAGGACGACGTCGGCGTCGAGGAAGACGAGCACCGAGCCGGTCGCCTCGCGGGCGAGCCGGTCGCACGCGTGCGGCTTGCCGAGCCAGCCCGGCGGCGGCTCGGCCCCGGTGAGCAGCCGGACCCGCGGGTCCCCGCCGGCCGTGCGGCGGACGACGTCGGCGGTGCCGTCGCGCGAGCCGTCGTCGAGGACGAGCACCTCCAGGTCGGGCACCGCGACCTGCTCGAGCACCGCGGCGAGGCAGGGCCCGACCCGGTCCGCCTCGTCGCGCACGGGCAGGAGCACGCTGACCCGCTCCCCGGCGGGCGGCGGGTCGTCCTCCGGGACGCGCAGCCGGCGCAGGTTGGCCCACGTGTGGGCCGTGAGCGCGGCGGCGCCCGCGCTGCCCGCCGCGACGAGCGCCCCCCAGGCGCGGCTCACGACGGGGCGCTCCCGGCCGGCGTCCGCAGCACCCGGAGCAGGTAGACGCCCACCGTGACGCCCATCCCGGCGAACCCCCACAGGGCCACCGCCGGCCGGTCGAAGAAGGCGAGGTTGGCCACCGCGGAGCCGAGCCACGTCCAGGCGAGCAGCCCGGCCGGGGCGACGAGCACCGCCCGCGGCCAGGCGTCCGTGGTGGGCAGGGCGAGGTGGAGCAGGCCGACCATGACGACGGCGACGAGCAGCCAGCCCGCGTAGTTCGTCAGCGGGATCGCCGGGATCCCGGGCAGCGCCGGGTCCGGGTGCGTGAAGCGCCAGTGGCCGGCGTCGGTCATCTGCGGGTCGAGGTAGAGGTCCCACGCGGCCAGGGCGGTGCCGCCGGTCAGCGCGACGAGGGGGCCCCGGGCCCGGCGGGCGCGCACGGTGAGCGTGCGGCCGAGGAGCAGGCAGGGATAGGCCATCATCGTCCAGGCGAGCGGGACGACGACGGGCACGCCGAGCACCTCGGCGCCGAGGGTGCCGGTGTAGACGTACTCGCCGAACGGGAACCCGGTGCGCACCCCGACGGCCTCGGCGAGCAGGCCGAGCCCGCCGGCGACGACGACGAGCGCCGCGGCCGCGCGCGCACCGAGGTGCACCGCGGCGTGGGCGACGCTCGTGAGGAAGAACAGGACGACGGCCACGACGGTCGCCGTGCGCAGCGCCGACCCGGACAGCAGCGGGTAGGTGACCTGGGTGAGCACGGTCGCGGCCGCGAGCGGGACGGACACGTCCCGCAGCAGCGGCCCGGGGCGGACGGCCCGCCCGGTCGCCGCGGTGGTCGGCGTCGTCGTCGGCGTCTCCACGGGTCCCAATCTATGCACGGCTCAGCCCGGTGGCCCGTCGGCGAGCGGGCCGCCCGCGGCCGCGGCGCGGCGGCGCGCCCGGGACGCCCGGAAGCGGCGGATCCGCGACCAGAGGAAGGCGACCACGGCGATCCCCGTGACGAGCATGAGCGCGGCGACCGCGGCCGCGGCCCACGGGTTGAGCAGGCCGATGACGACGACGGAGGCGACCGTGACGTCCTCCGAGGCGCTCACCGCCATGTTGCTCGCCGGCTCCGGGGAGGTGTTGACCGCCATCCGGATGCCCGCCTTCACCGTGTGGCTGGCCAGCGCGGTGAGCCCGCCGGTCGCGGCCATGACCGCCTGGGTCAGGGTCGAGGAGTCCCCGGCGAGCAGGAGGCCGACGACGACGCCGATCGTCGGGCGGATCGCGGTGTGGACGGCGTCCCACGTCGAGTCGACGTACGGGATCTTGTCCGCGACGAGGTCGACGGCGAACATGACGCCGGCGGCGACGAGCACGTCCGTGCGCTGCAGCGCCGACGGGACGTCGTCCACCCCGGCGAGGCGGCCGAGCAGCCCCATGAGCAGGACGACGGCGTAGCCGTTGATCCCGCTCGCCCAGCCCGAGGAGAAGACCCAGGGCAGCAGCTCGGCACCGGTCACGACGCGCGCGCCTCGTCGTCGAGGGTGACGCCGCCGAGCCGGCCGCGCGCCCGGGTGACCGCGAAGCGCGCGAAGAGCTCCTCGGCGAACCAGCCGCCCTCGGTCGAGGCCTGCATGACCGCGCGGTGCGGCGCCCGGCGGTGCGCGAACTCGCGCAGGGCGTCCTCGCCGTCCCAGAGGGTGAAGGTGCCCTGGAGGCCGACGGGGGCCTCGCCGATCCCGACGGCCAGGCGCATGCCGGGTACGGCGTGCAGGTCGGCCGAGACCGGCGGCACGCTGGCCCAGAAGGCGCGCATCCGGCTCGGGCGGATCCTCGCCCGGGTGATCGAGGCGACGGGTCCGGTGACGCGGCGGGGGACGGGGGCGCCGAAGGGCTCCCGACGCGACCACCGGCCGCGGCTGGCCACGGGCGTCATCCGCACGTCGAGCCGCTCGTGGGCCAGGGCGTCCCACCGCCGCTCGACCCGGCCGCCGGCGAAGGCGTCCGCCGCGGCGTCGTCGTCCCACACCGACAGCAGCCCCCAGTGGTGCGGGTCGGCGTCGCGCGCGGTGAAGGTGCGCCCGTCCCCGGTGCCGAGCAGCTTGGCGAAGCGCAGCCCCGGCGTGCCGCGCAGGGCGAGCCGGTCCAGGGCCATCCGGGCCACGGCCCGCGGGACGGCCCGGCCGGGCACGCCCCAGAGGGTGAGGTGGACGGCCGGGACGGCGTGCGGCGTCCGCGGCGGCCCTCCCGCGTCCGGTCCGGTCATCTCAGGCGACCTCGGCCGGCGTGCCGCCGGTGATCCGGACGAGCTCGTCGAAGGTCGTCGCGAAGACCGTGCGGGGGTGGCCGGCCGCGGCCCACACCTGCTCGTGCTCGCCGAGCGCGACGTCGACGAGGGTCTGCATCGGCGTCGTGTGCCCGACGGGCGCGACACCGCCGATGGCGAACCCGGTGCGCTCGCGGACGAAGTCGGCGTCGGCGCGGTCCAGGCGCGGCGCCCCGACGAGCGCGGCGACCCGGGCGGTGTCCACCCGGGGCGCCCCGGAGGTGAGGACGAGCAGCGCCCGCCGGCCGCCGGGGGCCTGCTCGTCCGGGACGGCGAAGACGAGGGAGTTGGCGATCTGGGCGACGGTCGTGCCGAGCTGCTCGGCGGCCGCGGCGGCCGTACGGGCGTGGTCGTCGAGGACGACGACGGCGCCGGCGGAGCCGCGCGCGACGAGGGCCGCCCGGACGCGGGCGACGGCGGGGTGGTCGTCGAGGGTCGAGCCGCTGGGGTCCACGCGGCAACAGTAGGACAGCCCGCCGACAGCGCGCCGGTCCGGCGACGAGGGGGGCCGCGACCCGTTGAGCCTGTCGGTGGTGGCGTGTAGTCTCGACGTAGTTCGAACAGATGTTCGAGCGATGCGGGAGGCGCGGAACCCTCCCGTGAGCCGGACGGACCGCGGCGGGGCGACCTCGACCCCGCTCCGCCACGGTCCGTCCCCCTCGACGGCCGGGTCATGCGTGGGGAAGCGCTGTGACCCGACCGCGGTGGCGCCCGCCTTCTCCCGGGCGTCACCGGCGCGTGGGCGTCCGTTCGCCCGCGCGTCCGGGGCTTGTCGGTGGTCGGCGGCAGGGTGGTCCCTGCCCGGCCGACGGGGAGGAGGAGCACATGCGCAGGTACGACGACCCGGTCGACGTCCGACCGGCACCGCAGGACCCGGGGTGCCCGCAGCTGCGGCCCGAGGCCTTCCTGTGGCAGGACCGCCTCTACGTCGTGCGGGAGGTGCTCGGCCACTGGCGCGAGCGTCGCGCCTGGTGGACCGGCACCGCCGCCCAGGCCCTGCACGGCGAGGGCGAGGCGTCCGCCGGCACGGCGACGATCGACGCCGAGCGCGACGTGTGGCGCGTCGAGGCGAGCCGGGGCCGGGCCTACTCGGTCGGGGTGTTCGACCTCGGCCACGAGCCGTCCGCCGACCCCGCCGACCCCACCGGCCGATGGCGGCTGCTCGGTGTCGGCGACTGAGGACCCGCCCGCCGGGTCCACCGCACGCACCGCACGCACCGCACCCCCCACGCGCCCCGGCGCACCCCCGGACCACCACCCCAGCCGCCCCACCCCGCAGGAGGAGACCGGCATGCCCGCAGCGACCCTCGTCCCGACCCGACCCCCCGTCTCGAACGCCGCCCTCATGCTCCACGAGCGCTCCCGCGCCGGGCTGCTCCAGGCCTGCGCCGCCCGCAGCGCCGGCGAGCGGTACGTCGCCGCGCACCTGGCCGCGCTGCGGTCCGCCGCCGCCGTCCTCGCGGTGCGCGGCAAGCCGTCCGGGCGCGGCGGCCCGCGCAGCGTCTGGGAGGTGCTCCCGCGCGTGGCCCCCGAGCTCGGCGAGTGGGCCGCCTTCTTCGCCGCGACGGCCTCCCGGCGGGCCGCCGTCGAGGCCGGCCGCGGCGAGGTCATCTCGGCGCGCGACGCCGACGACCTCCTGCGCGACGCCGAGGCGTTCCAGCACGTCGTCGCCTCGATGCTCGACCTGCCGGACGAGCCCGTCCTGCCCCTCGCCCTGCCCGTCTGCGGCTGACGGCCGCCCCGCCCCTCGACCCCCAGGCGCCGACCGACGATGTCCACCGACTCCTTCACCCACCTCCACGTGGCCTCCGGGTACTCGCTGCGCTACGGCGCCTCGACCCCGGCGGCCCTGGTCGGGGCGGCCGCCGAGCACGGGATGCGGGCGCTCGCGCTCACCGACCGGGACGGCGTCTACGGCGCGGTGAAGTTCGTCTCCGCCTGCCGTGCGGCGGGTCTGGCGCCGCTGCTCGGGACCGACCTGGCGACCGAGCCGTCCGGGCTGCTCGCCGGGCTGCCCGCCTGGGCCGAGCCGGGCAACCGTCCGGCGCCCCGGCGCGCGCCGGCCCGCGGCGGGGCGAGCGTCGACCCGCGCCACCCGCGGGTCACCGTGCTCGCCCTCGGCCGGGACGACGCCGAGGGCCGGCCGGCC
>JBQGCR010000293.1:0-1548 GCA_052038585.1 Kineosporiaceae bacterium | reverse complement strand
CACGGCGGGGCGACCATGTCCGTCGTCGTCGTGGTCCAGACCGTCGGCGGGGACAGCCGCAGTGGTGTCTCGTACGGGTAGTCGGGCACGACGCTGGTCCAGGCGAGCCCCGACCCGCCGGCGTCGGAGGCGGTGAGCGTGCGGCGCACCGGGATCGCGAAGTGGTAGATCCGGCTGTCGCAGTGGTCCGCCTGGCTCGCCGTCACCTGGTCGAGCTGACCGCCGACGGCGAAGCCCTGGTCCCCGGCGACGGTGAGCGCAGGCGCCGTCCGGTCCCCGCCCGGCCCGTCGGCAGGCCCCGCTGCTGCGAGCGCCAGGGGCGCCCCGACCGCCGCGGCGGTGACGACGACTCCGGCGACGAAGCCCGGCGTCTGGCGCAGAACACGACGAATCATGATGTTCCCCCCGTAGTCGTGCCCGGACCTTACTGCCGTCCCGATCCGTGGGGAACCCCCGGAACTGAGGTCAGCCGCCGAGCCCGGCCTCGCGGGCGACGACGATCGCCGCCGACCGGTCAGGCAGGCCGAGCTTGGTGACGACGTTGGCGACGTGGTTGCGCACCGTCTTCGGCGCGAGGACGAGCCGCCGGGAGATCGTCAGGTTGTCGTAGCCGCGGGCGACGAGGTCGAGGATCTCGCGCTCGCGGTCGGTGAGCTCGGGGAAGACGACCGGCCCGGCGGTCCGCGCACCGGACAGGTAGGCGACGGCGCGGTCGGCGACCTGCGGACCGAGGAGCACGTCCCCGTCGGCGACGGCCCGCACCGCCCGCTCCACCTGGGCGGGCGTCGCGCCCTTGAGCAGGTAGCCGCGCGCGCCGGCTCGCATCGCGGCGACGACGGACTCGTCGTCCTCGAGCATCGTCATGACGAGCACGCGCAGCCCGGGCCGCACCCGCAGCAGGTCGCGCGTGGCCTCGATGCCCGAGCCGTCCCCGAGGTCGAGGTCCATGACGACGACGTCGACGGCGCAGGCCGGGTCGCCGAGCACCGCGACCGCCTCCGCGGCCGACGCCGCCTGGGCGCAGACCTCGACGCCGTCGAGCGAGCCGAGCAGCGCGGCCATGCCGAGGCGGAACACGGGGTGGTCGTCGACGACGGCCACCCGCACCGCCGTCACCGTCTGTCCCGCAACGGGATCCGGGCGACGACGCACGTCCCGGACGCCCCAGTGACCGTCTCGACGCCCCCGCCCAGCTCGACGGCGCGCTCCCGCATGGCCTGCGTCCCGACCCCCGGCACGGCGCCGGGCGCGACGCCCCGTCCGCGGTCGGCCACCTCGACGACGAGGTCCCGGCCGTCGACCCGGGCGACGACGCGGCAGCCGCCCGCCCCGCTGTGCCGGGCCGCGTTGAGCACCGCCTCGGCCGCGATGCCGTAGGCCGCGGCGGCGACGGCCGGGGGCAGGGCGGGCAGGCCGCCGGCCTCCACGGTGACCTCGAACCCGGCGCCGGCGTGCCGGCCGGCGAGCTCCTCGAGCGCCGGACCGAGCCCCAGCTCGTCGAGCGCCGGGGGCAGGAGGCTGCGCGACAGGGCCCGGACGTCGTCCACC
>JBQGCR010000292.1:0-16431 GCA_052038585.1 Kineosporiaceae bacterium | reverse complement strand
GCCGGACGGCCTCCTCGAAGCGGTCCCCCGGGACGGTCAGCCAGGACAGCAGCGGCGCGTCGACCCCGTTCTCCCGCAACCGGATCGCCTCGTCGAGCTGCGCGGTGCCGAGCCAGGTCGCCCCGCCGGCGAGCGCCGCACGGGCGCACGGCACGAGCCCGTGCCCGTAGGCGTCGGCCTTGACGACGGCCATGACCTGCGCGGACCCGACGCGCTCGCGCAGCGCGGCGACGTTGTCGCGCACCGCGGTGAGGTCGACGACGGCCGCGCCGGCGACCCCGGGCGGCAGGAGGTCGGCGAGGGCGGGGACCGGGGTGCTCACGTCCACGAGTCTGCCGCACCCCCCGGCCGCGCCCGCAGGAGCGCCGCCACGCCGCCGGGGACGCACGCCGCGACGTCGGAGGCGAGCAGCGGGCCGCCGGCGGAGGCGACCCGCGCGGCCCGGCCGTGGACGAGCGCCGCGAGCGACCCGGCGTCGAGCGGGTCCAGGCCCGCGGCGAGGTAGGTGCCGGCGATCCCGGCGAGCACGTCCCCCGCGCCGGCGGTGGCGAGCCACGGCGTCGCGTCGTCCTGGCTGCGCAGCCGGCCGTCCGGGGCGGCGACGAGCGTGACGGCCCCCTTGAGGAGCACGTGGACGCCGAAGCGGGCCGCCGCGTCCCGGGCGTGGGCGGCGGGCCGGGCCTCGACGTCGGCGCGCTGCGTGCCGAGCAGGGTCGCGAGCTCGCCGGCGTGCGGGGTGAGCAGCGCCGGTCCGGTGGGGCGCAGGCCGTCGGCGAGCAGCGGGATCGCCCCGGCGTCGAGGACGACCGGCTGCCCGGAGGCGAGCGCGGCGACCATCGGCTCGCGCTGGGAGGCGTCGGCGGCGAGGTCGACGCCGCTGCCGACCGTCCAGGCCTGGACCCGCCCGGCGCCGACGACGACCTCCGGCCAGGTGGCGCGGACCCGCTCCGCGGGGTGCTCCGGCCCGACGTAGCGGACCATGCCCGCCCCGGCCCGCAGCGCCCCGCCGCACGCGAGCACCGCCGCGCCGGTGTAGCCCGCCGAGCCGGCGACGACGCCGACGACGCCGCGGGTGTACTTGTGGGCGTCCGTCCCCGGCACGGGCAGCAGGGCCGCGGCGTCGCCGTCGGTGAGCCGCTCGACGGCCGCCGTCGCGGGCAGGTGCGGGCCCAGCCCGAGGTCGACGACGTCGACCACCCCGGCCGCGTGGCACGCCGGCGGCAGGAGCAGGCACGGCTTGGCGGCGCCGAAGGTCACGGTGACGTCGGCGCGCACGTGCGCGGCGGGCGTCTGGCCGGTGTCCGGGTCGACGCCGCTCGGCAGGTCGACGGCGACGACGAGCGCGGAGCGCGGCACCGCGGCGACGAGGGCGTCGGCGGGCGGGCGCAGGCCCGGCGTGCCGCCGAGGCCGACGAGGCCGTCGACGACGAGGTCGGCGCGGTCGAGCACGGCCGCGGCGAGGGCGTCGTCCGCCGTCGTCGTCCGTCCCCCGGCCCGGCGCAGCGCGGCGAGGCCGTGCGCGTGCGGGTGGTCCCCGACGAGCACGGCGTCGACCCGGGCGCCGCGGCGGGCCAGGCGGGCGCCGGCCCACAGGGCGTCGCCCCCGTTGTTGCCGGAGCCGACGAGCAGGACGGCACGGGCGCCGGCGACCCCGCCGCGGCGGGCGGTGAGCAGGCGAGCGCACGTGGCGGCCAGGCCGGCGGACGCGCGCTGCATGAGGGCGCCCTCGGGGGTCGCCGCGAGGACGACGGCCTCGGCGGCGCGGACCGCGGCGACGTCGGACGCGCGCAGGACCACCGCTCAGCCCGCCTTCTCGGCGACGACGACGGCGCCGGCGACGCCGGCGTCGTGGCTCAGCGAGACGTGGAAGGTGTCGATGCCGAGCTCGGCGGCCCGGGCCGCGACGGTCCCGACGACCTCCAGGTGCGGGCGGCCGTCGTCGGCGCGGTGGACGGTGACGTCGTGCCAGTGCAGCCCGACGGGCGCGCCGAGGGCCTTCGCGACGGCCTCCTTCGCCGCGAACCGGGCGGCGAGGCTCGCGGGCGCGAGGCCGCGCTCGACGTCGGTGAAGAGCCGCTCGGCCAGCCCCGGGGTGCGGGCGAGCTGGGCCGTGAAGCGGTCGATGTCGACGACGTCCATGCCCACGCCCACGATCACCCGACCAGCCTGTCACACGCCCGCGCTCGCGCACGGGCGGGCGGCGGCCGCAGCCGACATGCTGGTGCGGTGACGATCATCCTCGCGGGTCCTCGCGTCCAGCTCGTGCCGCTCGCCCCGGACCACGTCCGCGGGCTCGAGCGGATCCGGGCGCTGCCCGAGGTGGGCCGCTGGTGGGGCGAGGCCGAGCCCGGGTGGCCGCTCGGCGACGACCCGTCGAGCGTGCGCTTCGCCGTCCTCGTCCGCGGCGGCGGGGACGCCGTCCGGGGGCTCGTCCAGTACGCCGAGGAGGAGGACCCGATGTACCGGCACGCGGGGATCGACGTCTTCCTCGACCCCGCGGTCCACGGCCGCGGGCTGGGCCGCGAGGTCGTCGCCGTCGTCGCCGCCCACCTCGTCGACGACCGCGGGCACCACCGCGTCGTCATCGACCCCGCGGTCGACAACGTCCGCGCGATCGCCTGCTACGCGGCCGTCGGGTTCCGGCCGGTCGGGGTCATGCGGCGCTACGAGCGGCGGGCCGACGGGACCTTCCACGACGGGCTGCTCATGGACCTGCTCGCGGACGAGCTCGTCCGTCCCGCGCCGGGGTAGCCGGCGTACCCCTGGGGTCGTACGCCGCACCCAGGAATGTCCCGGCGGGGACCGATGCCGCTCCCCGGGTACGGCTCGTAGCGTCGTCGTCATGGCGGTCATCGGTCTGGAGCCCGGGAGCACGGCCCGGGCGGCGAGCGTCCCCGTGCACCTGCTGCGCCGGGTCCCCGGCGCCCTGCGCCTGGCGGTCCTCGCGACGCTCGGGCTCGCCCCGGCGCGCGACCTCGCCGAGGCGGGCGTCGCGGCCCCCGGCCACCGCGGTGGGGTCCGTCACGTCTGACCCGGCCATGTCTGATCATGCCGCCGACCGGGCACAATGCCACGGTGGTCACGACGAAGGAGCACACGCCCGCCCATCTCGTGGGCTCCCCGTTCGTCGACCTCGAGCGGGAGGCGTGGAGCCGGCTCGGGACGGCGGACGAGGCGCCGCTGTCCGAGGCGGAGGTCGTCCGGCTCCAGGGCCTCGGTGACCGGGTCGACCTGCGCGAGGTCGAGGAGGTCTACCTCCCGCTCTCGCGGCTGCTCAGCCTGTACGTCGACGGCGTCGACCACCTGCACCGGGCGACGACGACGTTCCTGCGCGAGGCGCCGGACCGCACGCCCTTCGTCATCGGCGTCGCGGGGTCCGTCGCCGTCGGCAAGTCGACGACGGCGCGCATCCTGCGCGAGCTGCTCTCCCGCTGGCCCGGCACGCCGCGGGTCGAGCTCGTGACGACGGACGGGTTCCTCCTGCCGAACGCCGAGCTGACCAAGCGCGGGATCATGGGGCGCAAGGGGTTCCCGGAGTCCTACGACCGGCGACGGCTGCTGCGCTTCGTCACCGACGTGAAGTCCGGCGCCCCCGAGGTCCGGGCGCCGGTCTACTCGCACCTGTCGTACGACATCGTGCCCGGCGCCGAGGTCGTCGTCCGGCGCCCGGACGTGCTGATCGTCGAGGGCCTCAACGTCCTCCAGCCCGCCCGGGTGCGCGCCGACGGCCGCCAGGGCGTCGCCGTGAGCGACTTCTTCGACTTCTCGCTCTACGTCGACGCGCGCACCGAGGACGTCCGGCAGTGGTACGTCCAGCGGTTCCTGCGCCTGCGCGAGACCGCCTTCGCCGACCCCGAGTCGTTCTTCCACCGCTACGCGAGCCTCACCGACGACGAGGCCGTCGCCCGCGCCGAGCAGATCTGGCGCGACATCAACGAGAAGAACCTCGTCGAGAACGTCCTGCCGACGAGAGGCCGCGCGACCCTCACCCTCCGCAAGGCCGCCGACCACAGCGTCCAACGCATCCGCCTCCGGAAGCTCTAGGCGTCCCCGTGATCATGAACGGTTGAGGCGTGATCATGAACGGTTGACCGCACCGACTGGTCGAATTCTGGCTACACTTCTGGCCATGCCCTTCGACCACATCCCGCTCGGCGAGGTGAAGAACCGCCTGTCCGAGGTCGTCGACCGCGTCGAGCGGCAGCACGACCGCGTCGTCATCACCAAGCACGGCCGCCCGGCGGCCGTCGTCCTGGCCGTGGACGACCTCGAGTCGCTCGAGGAGACGCTGGAGGTGCTCGGCGACCGCGACCTGCTCGACGACGTGCGCGAGGCTCTCGCGGACCCCGAGCCGTCGCAGGCGCTCTCGAAGGAGGAGGCGCTCGGGCTGGTCCGCCGAGCGTGAGCTGGACCATCACCTGGTCCGCGCCGGCACGGCGAGGGCTCACCCGGTGCCCGGAGGCCGTCGCCACCGCGGTCGTCGAGCTGGTGTACGGACCGTTGGCCGAGAACCCCCGCCGTCTGGGCAAGCCCCTGACCCTGTCACTGCGAGGCCTGCACTCAGCGCGCCGCGGCGACTACCGGGTCCTCTACCGCATCCACGACGACGACCACATCGTGGAGATCATCGCCGTCGGCCACCGCTCCGACGTCTACCGGCGCTGACGGACGACCGTCCTCAGGCCGGGGCGAGGGCGAGCGACGTGCGGACGACGTCGGCCAGGGTGTCGGCCTCGGCGCGCGCGGACTCCTGGGTCGGGGCCTCGACCATGACGCGCACGAGCGGCTCCGTCCCGCTCGGGCGCAGGAGGACCCGGCCCGTCGAGCCCAGCCGCTCCTGCGCCGCGGCGACCGCGGCGAGCACCGCGTCGTCCGTCCCGGCGCGGGCCTTGTCGACGCCCGTGACGTTGACGAGCACCTGCGGGAGGCGGGTCATGACGGCGCCGAGGTCGGCGAGCGTCCGGCCCGTCGCGGCCATCCGGGCGAGCAGGTGGACGCCGGTGAGCAGGCCGTCGCCGGTCGTCGCGTGGTCGAGCATGACGACGTGGCCGGACTGCTCGCCGCCGAGGCTGAAGCCGCCGCGCCGCATCTCCTCGAGCACGTAGCGGTCCCCGACGCCGGTCTGGACGACGTGGACGCCCTCGCGCTCCATCGCCAGTCGCAGTCCGAGGTTGCTCATGACCGTGGTCACGAGGGTGTCGTGGGCGAGGACGCCGCGGTCGCGGAAGGCGAGGGCGAGGAGGCCCATGATCTGGTCGCCGTCGACGTCCGTGCCCGTGGCGTCGACGGCGAGGCAGCGGTCGGCGTCGCCGTCGTGGGCGATCCCGGCGTCCGCGCCGTGGGCGACGACGGCCGCGCGCAGCGGCCCCAGGTGGGTCGAGCCGTAGCCGTCGTTGATGTTCAGCCCGTCCGGCTCGGCCCCGATGACGACGACGTCCGCGCCGGCCTCGCGGAGCACGCGCGGCGCGACGGCGCTCGCGGCGCCGTGGGCGCAGTCGACGACGACCTTGAGCCCGTCGAGCCGGTGCGGCAGGGTGGCGAGGACGTGGGCCACGTACCGGTCCTCGGCGTCGGCGAGCCGGCGCACCCGGCCGACGGCCGCGCCGGTCGGGCGGTCCCACGCCTCGCCGAGCCGGGCCTCGATGGCGTCCTCGACGTCGTCGGGCAGCTTGTGGCCGCCGCGGGCGAAGAACTTGATCCCGTTGTCCGGCATCGGGTTGTGCGAGGCGGAGAGCATGACGCCGAGGTCCGCGCCGGTCGACGCGACGAGGCCGGCGACGGCCGGCGTCGGCAGCACGCCCGCGTCGTCGACGTCGACCCCCGCGCTCGCGAGGCCCGCGACGACGGCGGCGGCGAGGAACTCCCCCGAGGCCCGCGGGTCGCGGCCGACGACGGCCCGGGGCCGGTGGCCGGCGAACGCACCGACCTCCCCGAGGACGTGCGCCGCGGCGACGGCGAGGTCGAGGGCCATCTCCGCGGTGACGTCGCGGTTGGCCAGCCCCCGCACGCCGTCGGTGCCGAACAGTCGTCCCACGGGTCTTCCCTCTCGCCGAGCCGGAGCGGACATGCCGACGGCCCCGGGGTTGCCCCCGGGGCCGTCGTCGCGGTGACCTGAGGTCAGCGCTTGCTGTACCAGCGCTTGCTGTACTAGCGCTTGCTGTACTAGCGCTTGCTGTACTGAGGCGCCTTGCGGGCCTTCTTGAGACCGGCCTTCTTGCGCTCCTTGACGCGGGCGTCGCGGGTGAGGAACCCGGACTTCTTCAGCGTCGGGCGGTTCGCGTCGTGGTCGATCTCGTTGAGCGCGCGGGCCACGCCGAGGCGCAGGGCGCCGGCCTGGCCGGACGAGCCGCCGCCGTGGATGCGGGCGATGACGTCGAAGCGGCCCTCGGTCTCGGTGACCCGGAAGGGCTCGTTGACGAGCTGCTGGTGCACCTTGTTCGGGAAGTAGTCCTCGAGGGTGCGGCCGTTGACCTTCCACGTGCCGGTGCCCGGCACGAGGCGGACGCGGGCGATGGCCTCCTTGCGGCGGCCGGTCGCGGCGCCGGGGGCGGTGATGCTCGACCCGCCGCCACGCACCTCGGGGGTGCTCGTCGTGTAGCTGCTCGGGGCGTCCTCGCCGTCGAGGACGGCGTCCTCGACGAGCTCGGGGGTGGTCTCAGCCACGGTTCTCCTCAGTCTGTCTGTCAGTCAGCGGTACGGGGAGGTCGCGGCTTACTGCTCGACCTGCGAGATCGTGTACGCCTCGGGGCGCTGCGCGGCGTGCGGGTGCTCGCCACCGCGGTACACCTTGAGCTTGCTCAGCTGGGCGCGACCGATCGTGTTCTTGGGGAGCATGCCGCGCACGGCCTTCTCCACGGCCTTCTCGGGGTTCTTGTCGAGGAGCTCGACGTAGCCCACCGAGCGCAGGCCGCCCGGGTAGCCCGAGTGGCGGTAGGCGCGCTTCTGCTCGCGCTTGCTGCCGGTGAGGGCGACCT
Source organism: Kineosporiaceae bacterium (assembly GCA_052038585.1). Classification (GTDB taxonomy): domain Bacteria; phylum Actinomycetota; class Actinomycetes; order Actinomycetales; family Kineosporiaceae; genus JBQGCR01. The sequence continues at coordinate 9,457 of JBQGCR010000292.1, read as the reverse complement.
TGTCGGCGTTGATGACGCCGACGAAGTCGCCGGTGTCGACGTGCGGCGCGAAGGTCGGCTTGTGCTTCCCCCGCAGCAGGATGGCGACCTGGCTGGCCAGGCGGCCGAGCACGACGTCGGTCGCGTCGATGACGTGCCAGCGGCGCTCGATCTCGCCGGGCTTCGGGGTGTACGTACGCACGGGATCAACCTTCGGTGTCGTTCAGGAATGGTTGCCCGCGCTCACGCCGGGCACAACGATCTGCCAGGTTACCGGAGCCCCGGACGGAGGGTCAAAACGCGTCGGGTCACGCGCCGTCCAGGCCCCGGTGGGCGCCCCAGAGGACGGACGCCCGCTCCGCGGCGCCCTCGACGAGCCGGGCCAGCTCGGGCCGGTCGGGCACCGGGAAGGACACGTACGCCCCCCTGCCGCCCGCGACGGGCCGGCCGTACGCCTTGGCCGCGAGCCGCCCGTCGGGCAGCAGGCGGACCGTCAGGGTCTCCAGGAGGAACTCCTCGCCCCGGCGCACGTCCGTCCACCGCAGCGCCTCGGGCACCGCGACGTTGACCGCGAGTGCCCTGACCTCGACGCCCCTGTCCGACCCGTCGTCCGCCACGCCCCATCCTCCCCATCCCCCGTTGGGATCGCGCGCGGAGTCGGCGGGCAGCACGACGGCGCGCACGGGACCGGGGGCCCGTACGCGCCGTCGTGGGTCTGCGGCGTCGGCGACGCCCTACTTCTGGACGAGCACCGCCACGGAGCGGGCCGGGACCGTCACCGAGCCGGTGGCGGCGTCCCAGGACGTGCCCTTGACGACGTCGTCCGAGCCGCCCGCCTGGACCGGCGACAGGGACAGCTCGGCGCCGGCGAGGCCGGGCACGGTCTGCGTCGTCGCCTCGGGAGAGGCGTTGAGGACGACGAGCAGGCCCTCGAGCGCCGGGTCGACGTCGGTGCCCTTCGTGTCGTCGACCCGCATGACGACGACGCCGGGGGTCTGCTCGGGCCCGCCGAGCGGGAAGGAGACCTTCTCCTCGATGGCCTGCGCCGACCCGAGCCGGAACAGCGGCGTGGAGAACCGCAGCCGCAGCAGGTCCTGCGCCGCCGCGGTGGCCGTCGCGACGTCGTCCGCCGTCGGCTTGAGCGAGGCGTCGGCGAGCAGCGGGCGCTGGAAGTCCCACTTGGCCTCGTTGTCCGGCGCCGGCGGCAGGCCGCGGCCGAAGCCGTTGTCCTTGCCGTCCCAGCCGATGTGGTTGAACCAGTCCCCGGAGTTGTACGAGTTGCGGTCCAGGGACTTGCTGCGCAGCAGGTCGGTCCCGGCGTGGAAGAACGCCGGCGTCTGCGAGAGCGCCACGGTGGCCAGGGACACCGTGTTCATCCGGACCCGGTCGGCCATCGGCGTCGTCGTCGGGAGCTTGAACGTCAGCGAGTCCCACAGGGTCTCGTTGTCGTGCGCGTCGACGTAGGTGACGATCTCCTCGGGGTCGGAGGCGTAGCCGGCGGGCGAGCCGTTGTAGTCGACCTCGTCGCCGCGGACGACGTCGCCGGAGGCCCCGACGAACGTGTAGTCGCGCAGATTGCCGGCCATGCCGAGCTTGACGAGGTCCTGCGCGTGGAGCAGGCGCGCCCTCTGCTCGTCGGCGGACCCGTTGGCCGGGCTCGCGTTCGGCGTCGTGAACAGGCCCGAGCCGAAGCCCTGGACCCGCGGGTCCTCGTCGAAGGGCCCGCCGCCGCGGACGGCGTCCCGCAGCCGGTCGGAGAACGTCCCGATGCCGGTGCCGTCGAGGTTGCCCTGGCGGGCCTGCTCGAACAGCGCGTCGTTCGCGACCTCGCCGAAGTTCCAGCCCTCGCCGTAGACGTAGACGCCCTTGCCGTCGACGCCGTCCTTCTCCAGGGTCAGCGCGTCGAGCGCCGACCGGACCGCGAGCATGTTGGCCTTGCTGTGGTGACCCATGAGGTCGAAGCGGAAGCCGTCGACCTTGTAGTGCCGCGTCCACGAGACGACCGAGTCGACCATGAGCTTCTCGGCCATCGCGTGCTCGGTGGCGACGTTCTGGCAGCAGGTCGAGGTCTCCACGGCTCCCGTGCGCGGGTTCAGGCGCTGGTAGTAGCCGGGCACGACCTTGTCGAGCACGGACGTGTCCGCCTGCCCCGAGGACGCCGTGTGGTTGAAGACCTGGTCGAGGACGACGCGCAGGCCGTCCGCGTGCAGGGCGCCGACCATCGTGCGGAACTCGGCGACCCGCGCCCCGCCGTCGGGGTTCACGGCGTACGAGCCCTCGGGGGCGCTGAAGTGGAACGGGTCGTAGCCCCAGTTGAACGCGTCGGCGTCGGCGACCTGCGCGATGCACGCCTGCTGCTCGGGGCTGTCCGCCGGGAACGACGCGAGGTCGCACGGCGGGGTCGCCTGCTCCGCGCGGTCCTCCTCGATCGTCGCGATGTCGAACGTCGGCAGGAGGTGGACGGTGTTGAGCCCGGCCTGCGCGAGCGCACGCAGGTGCTTGCGGCCGGCGCCCTCGTCGGCGAAGGCGAGGTACGAGCCCCGGTGCGCCGCAGGCACGCCTGCGTCGTCGACGGAGAAGTCGCGCACGTGGAGCTCGTAGATCGTCGAGTCCTCGGGCTGCGCGAGCGCCGGGGCCTTCGCCGTCCTCCACTGCGCCGGGGCGAGCTTCGGGTCGGCGAGGTCGACGGCGACCGAGTACGCGGAGTTCGTCGTCAGCGCGACCGAGTACGGGTCGGTGACCCGGTTCGTCTCGACCTTCCCCGTGGACGGCGCGTAGACCTGCACCGACCACAGGTACCGCGCGTCCTTCCAGGACCGCGGCCCGACGAGCTGGAACGTGCCGTCCCACTGCCGGGTGGCCCGCCGGGTCACCGGCGCGCCCTCCTTCGGCCACACGAGGACCGAGGCCTGCTGCGCCGTCGGCGCCCAGAGCCGGAAGGTCACCGTCGACCGCTGGAACGTCACGCCGAGCTCGTCCGAACGCGCCGACCCGGAGAAGACGTCGTCGAGGACGCCGGGGATCTGCACGCCGGTCGCGTCGACGAGCACGCCCGAGTCCTCGCCGACCGAGAGCGCCAGCCGGGACCGGAGCACCGGCTGGATGCCCCGGTCGACGTCCCGGTCCTTGGCCCGGTCGGTGCCGAACGCGTCGACCCGCAGGGCGACGTAGCCGGCCAGCGCCGGGAACTTCGCGAGGACCGACGCCGGGAGGCCCTTCGGGTCGACCCGCAGCGGCACGGACTGCCCGCCGGTGACGCCCTCGTCCTCCAGGCCGAGCCTGCCCGTGGTCGACCAGTGGAGCCGGTAGCGCCAGGCCGCCGGGTCGACGTCGGCCGGCAGCGAGTCGGCCGGCACGGCGAGCAGGTCACGGGTGACCCAGTGCGCCTTCGGCGTGGACAGGTCCGGCGCCGGGCCGGGCTTGGCCGTCGTCACGGTGAGGACGTGCGTGGACAGGACGTAGGAGAACGTCGTGACGACGCCGTCCGCCGGCACCGAGAACGCGATGTTCGAGCCGTTCGGCGTGCCGCCGGCGCCGTAGTTCTCGTCCCACGACAGGCCGTGCGCCACCTTGGTCTCGTAGGAGCCCGCGGGGATCTGGTCGGTCCGGAAGGTGTACGTGCCGTCGCCGTCGGGGTCCTTGAGCCAGGACCGCATGCAGTCCGGCAGCCACTCGCCCGAGCAGCCCAGGGAGTCCTGGAAGCTGCCCGCCGCGGTGATGATCGGGCCCTTCGTGGTGTCGGTGATCCAGTTCGTCTGCCGGTCGTAGTAGAACGTCACCGGCCCGGCGGGCGCCGCGAGCTCGATGTTCGGCCCGTTGGGCGCCGCACCCGCGCCGTAGTTCTCGTCCCAGGACTTGTTGAGCGCGACCTTGTAGGCGTACGGGCCGGCGGGCAGGGTGACGGTCTTCTCCCAGACGTCGTCCGCACGGCGCGTCATCTGCGCCTGCTCGCAGTCCGGCGACCAGTCGGCCGCGCAGCCCATCTCGGAGTTGAGGTCACCGGGGACCGAGACGAAGTCCGGCTGGACGACGGGGTCGACCCCGCCCTCGGGGGCCGAGGCCGGGTCGCCGACCCGGGCCCACGTGCTCGTCGCCGCGTACCGGCCGAAGGCGTCCTTGGCGACCGCCCGCACCTCGACGAGCGTGCCCTTGGCGGGCGCGGTGGGCATGACGCGGTACGGGGCGTTGTCGTCGGTGCCGAGCTTCGTCCAGTCCTTCGCGCCGGCCACCCGCCAGGCGTAGCTCACCTCGGCGAACGCGTTCTGCGCCAGCGAGGTCCGCAGCTCGACCCGGCCGGCACCGTTGGCGCCCTCACGGACGGGGTTGAGCTCGTGGGTCAGGTTCGGCCCGATCCAGGTGAGCTTCGGGCCCGCGGCCGGCTTGACCATCGGCCGGGTGGCCGCCAGGACCCGGGCGGACAGCGCCGGGACGGCGAGCGAGAGCCGGCCCTCGGCGTCGCCACGGACCGCGGAGCCACCGCCCCAGACGGGACGGAACGTCGTGCCGGGACCGTAGGTCGCCACGGGCGCCTGGCGGTCCTGCATCGAGTTGTTGAGCGCCACGAGGTACTCGGTGCCCGTCGCCCGGTCGACCCGGCTGACGACGTAGACGCCGGCGGCGGCGGAGGAGTACCGGTGCACCTGGGTGCCGTCGGCGAGCGCCGGGTGGGCGTCGCGCAGGGCCGACAGGTCGCGCAGCGTGCGGTAGAGCGGGTGCTTGGTGTCGAAGTTCGCCTGGGCCGTCGTCGCCCTGGTGCCGACGAGGTCGTCGTCGTTGTACGTGGCGACCTTGCTCGGGAACATGTCCTGGCGCGCGTCCTGGTCGCCGCCGTCGCCGACGAAGCCCTGCTCGTCGCCGTAGTAGACGACGGGCTGGCCGCGCGTGAGGTACATGAGGGCGTGGACGAGCTGGTCGCGCTTGAGCACCTCGGCGTCCCCCGCGCCCGGTCGGCCGTCCTTGATGAACTTGGCGATCCGGCCCATGTCGTGGTTGCCGAGGAACGTCGGCAGCGAGTACGCGTTGGAGTCGGCGTCGGTGTACCAGTCGTCGTCGGCGAACAGGTCGCGCACGGCGTTGGTGCTCTTGCCCTGCGCGAAGGCCGCGGCGCGCTGCTGGAAGCCGAAGTCGAGCGTGGCCTGGAGCTTGCCGTCGGTCGTGTAGTTCGACATGAACTTCGGGTCGGCGTCGAAGACCTCGCCGAAGGTGAAGAAGTCGGGGTTGCCGACCCGCTGCGCCTCGGCCGCGATCTCCGGGTTGAACTTCTGCCAGAACTCCATGTTGACGTGCTTGACGGTGTCGATGCGGAAGCCGTCGATGCCGAACTCGACCCAGGCCTTGTAGATCTCGCCCATCCCGTCGACCACCTCGGGCCGCTCGGTGAACAGGTCGTCGAGGCCGATGAAGTCGCCGTACTCCGTGCTCTCGCCGGCGAAGGTCGAGTCACCACGGTTGTGGTACATCGTCACGTCGTTGAGCCACGCGGGGACCTTGACGTCCTCCTCGCCCTCGTGGACGAAGGGCACGCGCGGGAACGACGTCTCGGCCGACAGCTCCGGGAACGTCGGCGTGCCGGCGTACTCCTTGTCGTCGAAGACGTTCCCCGCGGCGTCCTTGTACGGCGCCTCGCCCTTGGGGACGTAGGTGTACTCGGCGGGGCGGTAGTCGACGACGTCGGCGGTGTGGTTGGTGATGATGTCGAAGAAGACCTTCATCCCCTTGGCGTGCGCGGCGTCGATCATCGCCTTGAGCTCGGCGTTCGTGCCGAGGTGCGGGTCGATCTGGGTGAAGTCGGTGATCCAGTAGCCGTGGTAGCCGGCCGTCTCCTGGCCCGGACCGCCCTGCACCGGCTTGTTCTTGAAGGACGGCGTCAGCCAGATCGCCGTCGTCCCCAGGCCCTTGATGTAGTCGAGCTTCTTGGTCAGCCCGGCGAGGTCGCCGCCGTGGTAGAAGCCCTTGTGGGTCGGGTCGAGGCCCGTCGTGAGCCGGTCGCCCGTCAGCCCGCCGGTGTCGTTCGCCGCCGACCCGTTCTCGAACCGGTCGGTCATGACGAAGTAGAAGCGCTCCTTCGTCAGGTCCTCGCGCAGCGACGGCGTGGCCAGCCGCCGGTCCTCGGCCGTGACGACGGACGACGACGGCAGCGTCGGGGTCACCGTGACGAGGTGCGTCTCGTGGTCGTAGACGAAGCGCAGCTCGAGGTCGCCACCGGTCGTCAGCGGGATGTCGCCGCCCCCCGCGACCCCGCCGTCGCCGTAGTTGACGTCCCACGAGCCGTCGATCGTCACCTTGTAGGCGTAGGAGCCCGCGGGCAGGGTGACGGTCCGCGCGAACGTCGAGGTGTCCCCGACACGCTCGAGCTCGCTCGCGTCGCAGGCCGCCTGCCAGTCGTCGGAGCAGCCGAGCTCGCTCTGGAGCGACCCGGCGAGCGTCACCGACGACGGCAGGGGGGTGTCCGCGGCTGCAACCCCTTGCACGGCCGAGGCCGGCAGGGCGGTCGCCACGGCCGTCGCGGCGGCGACGGAGAAGGCGAGGGCACCGGCGACGCGATGCCGGACTGGTCCGGATCGTCGCTCGGTTCGTCTCTGGGCAAACGGGGGCAGGACGCGCATGATTGAGCTCCCGGTTCTCGTGCGCGGCGACACAGTGATGTGACGGGGACGTTACGCCGTCCGGGTGATCGGCGGAAGGCCTCTGCAAAGGTTTTCTGCAAGATCTTGCAGAGTGACGGCGACGTCAGGGCGGGCGCCACCCGTGGGGCGGATCGACACCCGCACGCCCCGCGCCGATGGGACGCTGACGGCGAACGCGCACCCGGGAGGACCTCTCATGGGCACCAGCAGCACGGAGCACGACTACGACCTGCTCGTCCTGGGCTCCGGTCCGGGCGGGCAGAAGGCGGCGATCGCCGCCGCGAAGCTCGGCCGGCGCGCCGCCGTCGTCGAGCGCCGGCAGATGGTCGGCGGGGTCTGCACGAACACCGGCACCATCCCGAGCAAGACGCTGCGCGAGGCGGTGCTCTACCTGACCGGCCTCAACATGCGCGACCTCTACGGCCAGAACTACCGGGTCAAGGAGGACATCACCGTCGCGGACCTCCTCTCCCGCACCCAGCACGTCATCGGCCGGGAGATCGAGATCATCCGCTCCCAGCTCTTCCGCAACGGGGTCGACCTGCTCCACGGCACGGCTCGCTTCGTCGACCCGCACCGCGTCGCGGTGACCGGCGACCACGGCGAGCGGGTCGTCTCCGCCGAGCACGTCGTCGTCGCGACCGGGACCCGCCCCGCGCGGCCGTCGTCGGTCGAGTTCGCCGACCAGCGGGTGCTCGACTCCGACGGCATCCTCACCCTCGAGCAGATCCCGCGCTCGCTCGTCGTCGTCGGCGCCGGCGTCATCGGCATCGAGTACGCGTCGATGTTCGCCGCGCTCGGCAGCCGGGTCACCGTCGTCGAGCAGCGCGACCGGATGCTGGAGTTCTGCGACAGCGAGATCGTCGAGGCCCTGAAGTTCCACCTGCGAGACCTCTCGGTGACCTTCCGCTTCGGCGAGAAGGTCGCCTCGGTCCAGGCGAACGGCCAGGGCACGGTGACGACCCTGGTCTCCGGCAAGCGGATCCCCGCCGAGACGGTCATGTACAGCGCGGGCCGGCAGGGCGCGACCGAGGCGCTCGACCTCCCGGCCGCCGGGCTCGAGGCCGACGCGCGCGGGCGGATCGAGGTCGACGACGACTACCGCACCGCCGTCCCGCACATCTACGCCGTCGGCGACGTCATCGGGTTCCCCGCGCTCGCCTCGACGTCGATGGAGCAGGGCCGGCTCGCGGCCTACCACGCGTGCGGCGAGCCGGTGAACAGCCTCGTCGCGCTGCAGCCGATCGGGATCTACACGATCCCGGAGATCTCCTACTGCGGCGCGACGGAGGACGAGCTGACGAGCACGTCCGTGCCGTACGAGGTCGGCATCTCGCGCTACCGCGAGCTCGCGCGCGGCCAGATCATCGGCGACTCCTACGGCATGCTCAAGCTGCTCGTCTCGACCGAGACGCGGCGGCTGCTCGGCGTCCACGTCTTCGGCTCGCACGCCACCGAGCTCGTCCACCTCGGGCAGGCGATCATGACGTGCCAGGGCAGCGTCGACCAGCTCGTCGACACGGTCTTCAACTACCCGACGCTCTCCGAGGCCTACAAGGTCGCGGCGCTCGACGCCGTGAACAAGATGCGCGCGGTCGCCCGGTTCGACGGCTGACCGGACCGTTACGGGATCTCAAGGAGATCCCCCGGTCGGCCGAACACAGGGGGGTGAGCCCGACCGTCCTGACGCCGCTGCAGCGACCGGCCTTCCGCCGGTTGTGGCTGAGCCAGGTGGCGAGCGAGACCGGCGACTGGGCCGGCCGGCTCGCCCTGGCCGCCCTCGTCTGGGCCGGGACCGGCTCGGCGCTGTGGAGCACGCTCGTCTTCGTCGGCGGCCTGCTCCCCCAGCTCGGCCCGGGCCAGCTCCTCGCGACGTACGCCGACCGCCTCGGCCGGCGCGCGGTCATGGTCGTCGCGGACCTCGCCCGCGCCGGCGTCTTCGCCCTCCTCGCCGTGGCCGGTGACCTGCCGCCCGCCGTCGTCCTGGCGCTGTCGGTGCTCGCCGGGCTCGCGACCGCGCCGTTCGAGGCGGCCCGGGGCGCCGCGGTCGTCGAGCTCGCGCAGGCGGACCCGGACGGGGACGACGACGGCGTCGCCGCCGCCGTCTCCCTCACCCACGCCACCCAGGACGTCGCCGTCCTGCTCGGCTACGTCGCCGGCGGCTGGCTGCTCGCGGTCACCGACGCCCGCATCGCCCTCGCGGCGAACGCCGTCACCTTCCTCGTCTCCGCCGCGCTGCTGTCCCGGCTGCCGCGCACGACGGGGACGACGGACGACGACGAGCCCGCCGCACCGCCCCTGCGCACGCTCGCGGCCGCCGCCCGGCGCCTGGCCGGCGACCGGCTCAGCCGCCGCTTCGTCGTCCTCGGGACGACGGCCGTCGCGGCCGGGTCGGCGCTCGACGGGCTCGCCGTCCCGCTGTTCGCCGGCACCGGCCGGACGTGGCTCGCCGGGCCGGTCCTCGCCCTGGTCGCCGTCGTCAGCCTCGTCCTCACCCTGGCGCTCGGCACCGCGCGGGACCCGCGCACCCTCCTGCGGCTCACCGGCTGGGCGACGCTCGCCCCGGCCGCCGTCGGCGCCGCGGGCCTGCTCACCGGGGTCCTCGCCGCGCAGGTGGCCGCCTTCGCCGCCACCGGCGGCCTCTACGTCACCCTCGTCGCCGCCGGGATCGTCGTCGGGCCCCGGCTGCCGGCGAGCCTGCGGGCGACGTCGTTCGCGCTGCTCGGCGGGCTGCTCACCGCAGCGCAGGTGCTCCACACCGGGGTGGCCGGCGTGCTCGCGTAATCGGTCGGCCCGGCGCGCGCCGGCGCCGCCGTCCTCGCGACAGCCGTGGGCGTCGGCCTCTGGCACCT
>JBQGCR010000291.1:0-4831 GCA_052038585.1 Kineosporiaceae bacterium | reverse complement strand
CGCACCTGTCGCCGGAGCTCACCGCCGCCTTCGTCGAGCAGCTGCGCACCGGCCCGCTCGTCGGCACGCCGGAGCAGGTCGCCGAGAAGCTCACCGAGCTCCAGGGGCTGGGGATGACGTACGCGATCACGTACTTCCACGAGGCCGCCTACGACCGCTCGGGCATCGACCTCTTCGTCGAGCAGGTCGTGCCGCAGCTGTCCTGACCCGTGGCGAGCGGCGGGGCGGTCGCGGTCCCGTCCTGCCGTCGGGGGGCTCGCCGGCGTCCGCGATACTTGCGTCCCATGACCGTCCCGCCCCCAGCCCCGGACGGCCCGCTCGTCCTGCTCGTCTCGTCCAACGGCGCGGGCATGGGGCACATCACCCGGCTGGCGGCCATGGCCCGCCGGCGCAGCCCCGGCGTCCGGGCCCTGTTCGCCTCGATGTCGTCGGCCGTCCCCGTCGTCGCCGAGCCCCTCGGCCCGGGCAGCGCCGCCGAGGGCTTCGGCTGGGAGTACATCCCGTCCCGGGACGACCTCGCGACCGGGTCGCGGCGCTGGAACGTCGTCTTCGAGCGGCGGTTCCGGGCCCTGCTCGCCGCCGAGCGGCCGGACGTCGTCGTCTTCGACGGCATCTACCCCTACGAGGGGCTCTTCCCCGCGGCGGCGGACGCCGGGGTGCCGCTCGTCTGGTCCCGGCGCGGCATGTGGCGGGCCGGGCTCGGCGCCCGTCAGCTCGCCCGCAGCGGGGAGTTCGCCCTCGTCGTCGAGCCGGGGGACCTCGCGGCGGAGGCCGACCCCGGCCTCACCGCCCACCGCACCGACGCCCGGCGCGTCGGGCCGGTGACCCTGCTCGACCCCGACGAGCTGCTCCCGCGCAAGGAGGCCGCGGCCGTCCTCGGGGTCGACCCGGACCGTCCGGTGGCGCTCGTCCTGCTCGGCACGGGCACGGTCGCGGACATGGACAGCGCCCTCGGCCGCTTCACCCGGCGCTTCCTCGCCGAGCCCGACGTCCAGGTCGTCGTGACGCGCCCCCTCATCGCCGAGGAGGCCGCGACGACGGGGGACCGGGTGCGCGGGATGTCGCTCTACCCCGTCGCGCGCTACCTCGCCGCCGTCGACATGGCGGTCGCGGCCGCGGGCTACAACGCCTTCCACGAGCTCGTCCAGCTCGCCGTCCCGACGGCGTTCCTGCCCAAGGCGTCCACCGGGATGGACGACCAGCTCGCCCGGGCGCGCTGGGCCCGGGACGCCGGCGCCGCGCTGCTCCTCGAGGAGGCGTCCGCCGGCGAGGTCGACCGCGTCGTCACCGTGCTCGCCGACCCCGCCCGGCGGGCGGAGCTGTCCGCCCGCTGCGCCGCCGTCGCCCGGCCGAACGGGGCCCGGGACGCGATGGCCCACGTCGAGACCCTCCTGGGGGTGGCCCGGTGAGCCTGCGGTCGCGCGTCAGAGCGCTCGTCCCCGAACGGTTCTCCGGTTCCTTCGGCCCCGCGTTCGGTGCGGCCATGGACCGGCTCGGGGTGCCGCCGGGCAGCCTGCTCGCCGGTCGCGACGTGCCGCGCGCGGCGACGTCCGGCCTGCCCGTCGTCCTCGTCCTGCACCTCGGCGAGGCGGAGCCGCAGGCGCTCGCCGTCACCGTCGACCGGCTGCGCCGCCTCGCCGTGCCCGTCGCCCGGGTGCGGCCGGTGCTCGTCGTCGACGGCCCGCACCTGCAGGTCGCCCGGCGCGCGGGCGTCCCCGTCGACCACCTCCTGCCCGAGAGCGCGCTCGCCGCGCGGCACCCCGGGCTGCCGTACGCGACCTACCTCGCCGGGCGCCTCGCCGGGCTGACCCGCGACTACGCCACGGCCCACGTCGTCACGGTGGGCCGGGACGGCTGGGCCGGGACGGACGACGACGTCGTCGTCGCCCTCCTCACGCCGCCCGCCCGCCCCCGCCGGCGCGTCCTGCGCGACCGGGCCCTGTCCCGCCTGGAGCGGCTCGTCGACCCGGCCTGAGGCGGGTCATTCGCGTTCGTGATGAGGCCTTCAGCCGCGTGCGGCGCCCGGCCTACGTTCCTCGTACCGGACACGACGAGGAACCCAGGGGCCACCCGGCGCCCACCCGGCGGCCGTCCGGCCTCGGAGGAACGCATGTCCAGCACCGACCGCACCACCCGCACCGCGCTCGCCGCCGCCCTCGCCGTCGTCGGCCTCGTCACCGGGGGCTTCGCGCTCTCCTGGGTCGTCGGCTCCCTCGGGATCTCGACGGCCGCGGCGACGCAGATCGTCGACGCCGTCATGGCCGGCGGGCTCGCCCTGACGATCGTCATGGCGATCTTCGGCGGCGGGATCATCTCGGCCATCGCCGCGACCGTCCGCTACATGGTCGCCAAGAAGGGGCGCAAGGTCGCCATTGCCTGACGTGAGCACCGGGCGCGCGGCCGTGGCGGGTGGCCTGCGCGCGAGCGTGCCGACCACCCGCCACGCCCTCTCCACGGCGGCCGGCGTCACCCTGGGGATCACCGTCCTCGGGGTCGCGCTCGGCTGGACGGCGGTGCCACCGGACGTCGCCGAGTCCCTCGTCGGGACGCGGGCCCCCCGCGCCGACGTCGTCGCGATCGGCGGCGGCAACCTCGCCACCGTCCTGCTCCTCTTCAGCGGCGTCGTCACCGGCGGCCTGACGACCGTCGTCGCGGCGCTCCTCGTCGCCACCTTCGTCGGGGCGACCCTGCACGTCGGGGTCGCGGCGTCGGGGTGGGACCTGCTGGGCCAGGTCGGCGCCTACGCGCCGCTGGAGTTCGCCGGCATGCTCCTCGCCGCCGCCGCGGGTCTCGTGCCGGTCGTCTCGGCCGCCCTGCCGCCCCGGCCGGCCACCGGCGCCACGGCCACCACGGCCGTCGGCCCCGGCGCACCGGCCCGCTACGTGGCTGCCGTCGGGCCCGCCCTCGTGCTCCTCGTCCCGGCCGTCGCCCTCGTCGCCCTCGGCGCCGTCGTCGAGGCCCTCGTCGTCTCGGCGCGCTGACGCGCTGCCCCTGCCCCGGAGGACCGCATGACCCTCACCCAGCCCCCGTCCCGACGGGCCGCACCGCGGCGCGTCGCGCCCGACGCGCCCGACGCGCCGGGCGGGCCGGCGGAGCCCGGACTCACCCCGCGCGTCGCGTGGACGCTCCTCGTGCTCTCCGGCATCGGCCTCGCCGTCGCCCGGGTCCCGGGCGCCTACGCCGAGATCGGTCGCCGGCTGCCGCCGGAGGTCGTCGCCTCCCTCGAGGAGAGCCGGCTGCTCGAGCTGTCCGTGCGGGTCGGCGTCGTCCTCGCCGTCGTCGTCTACGCCTTCTGCCTCGGCATCGCCGTGAGCCTCGCCCGGCTGCTCGAACGGCGCCTGTGCCCCGACGCGGCCGTCGGCACCGGCCGGCGCCGGGTCGGGGTCCACTTCGCCGCGCTCGCCCTGACGCTCGTCCCGCTGCACGTCGGCGGGCTCGTCGCGGGCCGTCCCGTGCTGCACGGCGCGCCGCTGGCCGCGGTGCTCGGAGCACTCGCCCTGGCGCTGCCCCTGGTGTTCCGGGCGGGGCCTCGCCGCACGAGCCCGGGGCACTACCTCGCGGTCGCGGCGAGCCTGGCCCTGGTCACCGGGGCGGTGGGGTACGCATGATGCCGGGGAGGTCCCATCCGTCCCCTGCGTCCCAGGACGCCCGACCCGACGAGGTCCGCCCCGCCGGCGGACGGCCAGGAGACGCCATGACGAACGGCCGGGCCGGACGCCCGACGACGCCCGCGCTGCGCCGGGGCACCGCCGCCGCTCTCGCGGTCTGCGCGGCCGGGACCGCGCTGCTCGTCGCGCTCCTCGTCGACCCGGCGACCGCGGCCGGGGACCAGGTCGTGCGCGGCGTGGCCGGCGTGCTCGGCGGGCTGCTCGCCGTCGCGGCCGCCGCCCTCGCGGTCCTCGCGGTGCGCGCCCTGCGGACCGGTCCGTCGGTGCTCGCCGCGGCCGTCGCCGTCGTCGGCGGTCTCGCCGCCGCGGCGACGCGCAGCGACCTCCTCGCCGAGGACGTGCCCGGCGACCTGTGCCTGCTCGTCGCGGCGCTCTGCCTGGCCACCGGCGTCGCCGTGCTCTTCCTCGCCCTCGACCCCGCCCGGCCGAGCCGCCGGCGCAGCCTGCTCTGAACGGCGACGACGTGACGCTCACCGACGGCGGCCCGGCCGCCGCCGCGCCGCCCACGACGCCGACGCCGACCCCGACCACGACTCCGACGGCGGCACCGACCGCCTGGCAGCTGTCCGCCGTCGTCGACGACCTGCGGGTGCTGCGCAGGGTCCTCGCGCTGCGCCTGTCCTGGCGGGTGCGCACCTACCGCCGCGTCGCGACGGCCGCGTCGCTCGCCGGGGCGCTCGCCGCGGCCGGGGTCGTCGCCGTCGTCGCCGGTGCGGCGGGCGGGCTCGTCCGGCCCGGGGACCGGACGGGCCTGGCGACCCTCGGCCTCGTGGCCCTCGTCTACGCCGGCCTCGGCACGGCCGCCGGGCCCCTGCTCGGCGCGCGACGGCGCGAGCTCGCGCAGGACAGCAACGCCGGCTTCTACCGCGCGCTGGACGTCCCCCAGCACGTCGTCGTGCTCACCCTCGCCGCCCGGGAGGCCCTGCCGCGCACCGTCGTCGCGACCGGCGCCGCCGCCGGACTCGCCGGCGCGACCCTGCTGCCCGGGGGCCGGTGGCCGCTTGCCGCCGCCGTCTGCACGGTCCCCGTGCTCTGGTGGGTCGCCTCGTGCGGGCTCGCCCTGCACGTCGCGGGTCGCCCGGTGCGGCCGCGTCCGGTCGGGGTCGCCGTCCCGCTCGCCGCCGTCCTCGCGCTCGCCGCCGGGTGGCTCGCCGCGCCGCTCG
>JBQGCR010000290.1:0-10620 GCA_052038585.1 Kineosporiaceae bacterium | reverse complement strand
TGGCCCGCGGGCTCGAGCTGGAACGTCGAGTGCTCGACGTCGAAGTGGTCGGCGACGCAGTGCTGGAGCGCGTCGAGGATCCGGCCCGCGTCGGCGAACGCCTCGTCGTCGACGACGACGTGGACCGACAGCACCGGCACGCCGGAGGTGATCGTCCACGCGTGGAGGTCGTGCGCGTCGAGCACCCCCGGCGTCCCGAGGATGTGCCGGCGCACCTCGGCGAGGTCGACCCCGCGCGGCGCGGCCTCGAGGAGCACGTCGACCGCCTCACGGAGCAGCACCCACACCCGGGGCAGGATGAAGACGCCGACGGCGAGGGAGGCGACGACGTCCGCGCGGGCCCAGCCCGTCAGCGTCACGGCGAGCGCGGCGAGGATGACGGCGACCGACCCGACGGCGTCGCCCATGACCTCGAGGTAGGCGCCGCGGACGTTCAGGCTCTCGGCGGCCCCACGGCGCAGGAGGAGCAGCGCGACGACGTTCATCGCCAGCCCGAACACGGCGAAGGCGAGCATGAGGCCGCCGTCGACCTCCGGCGGGTCGGCCCAGCGCCGGACCGCCTCGACGAGCACGACGCCGGCGACGACGAGCAGCAGCGCACCGTTGACGACGGCCGCGAGGATCTCCACCCGCTGCAGGCCGAACGTGCGCCCCGGCGTCGCGGGCCGGGCGGCGATGGCCACGGCGACGAGGGCGATGAGCACCCCCGCGCCGTCGGTGAGGACGTGCCCCGCGTCGGCGAGCAGCGCGAGGCTGCCGGTGAGGACCGCCCCGACGACCTGCACGACGAGGACGACGACCGTCATCGCCAGGACGGCGAGCAGGCGGCCGCGGTGCGCCGCCCCCGCCGTCAGGTGCCCGTGCCCGTGGCCGTGGCCCATGCGCTCCCCCGCCGGCCGGTCAGGCGCCGGACCGCCCGTCCGGGGGCAGGACCGTCCGCGCGTCCCGGTCGGCGAGCTGGGCCTTGAGGTCGGCGAGCTGGCGGCTGCGCCGCCGGCGGCCGGCGAGCAGGACGGCGAGCGCGACGACGAAGGCGGCCGCCGCGACGGCCCCGACGAGCGTGGCCCCGCGGAACCCGGGGGCGTTGACGTCGAGGATGCGCTCGCCCGCGTGGGCGGCGTCGCCCGTGCCGTAGACGATCCCGAGCGTGATGAGGTTGGGCACCGCGAGGAGCACGGCGAGGACGACAAGGGCACCGCGGGTGCGCCAGGCGCGGTGCCGGCGGGCCGTCGCGGCGAGCGCGAGCAGCGGCAGCGCGGTGAAGACGAAGCCGATGACGAGGCCCGCGCCGATGCCGGTCGTGAAGTGCCCGTCGGCGATCGCCGCGACGCGCTGCGCCCACCAGCGCGGCAGGAACGCGACGGCGACGACGTAGCCGGCGAGGAGCAGGAGGACGGCGACGAGGCCGGTGACGATCCGGGCCGTCCAGTTCACCGGGCGCCGGTCCGCGCCCGGCGCGGGCGCCGGTGCGGCCTGCGCCGCGGGGGCGGGGGTCCCGGCCGGACCCGTCGGTCCGCCGGTGACGGTCGGGGAGTCCGTGCGCTGCTGGTCGTCCACGACCCACAGGTTCCCACGGCCGGGGACTCGACGCGCCGGGAGCCGGGGGGCGCCCCTAAGGTCGTCCCGTGACCTCGCCCCGCGACCACGTCGTCGACCTGCCCGGGCGCACGACCCTCGCCGTCCGGACGTGGGACGCCGGCGAGGCAGCGGCGGGCGTGCCGTTCCTCCTCGTCCACGGCCTGGCGAGCAACGCCCGCCTGTGGGACGGCGTCGCGGCCCGGCTCGCCGCGGCCGGCCACCCGGTCCACGCGGTCGACCAGCGCGGCCACGGCCGCTCCCCCGACCCCGGCACCGGTTACGACACCGACACGTGCGCGGACGACCTCGCGGCGCTCGCCGCGGCGCTGCGCCTCGACGGCGCCGTCGTCGCCGGGCAGTCCTGGGGCGGCAACGTCGTCCTCTCGCTCGCGGCGCGCCACCCGGGGGTCGCGGGCGCCGTCGCGTGCGTCGACGGCGGCTGGCTGCGCCTGGCGGGCCGCTTCACCTCGTTCGAGGACTGCTGGTCGGTCCTCGCGCCGCCGTCGTTCGAGCACCGGACGTACGACGAGGTCGCCGCCTGGATCCGGCAGGCGCACCCGGACTGGCCGGCGGAGGGCGTCGAGGGCACGCTCGCCAACCTCGAGCGGCTGCCCGACGGCGGGGTCCGGGCGCGCCTGGCCCGCGAGCACCACCGCGAGATCGTCCGGTCCCTGTTCGAGGGGGACCCGCGCGCCTGGTACCCGCGGATCGCCGTCCCCGTCCTGCTCGTGCCGGCCGCGGGCCCGGACGACGCCCCGGACGCCGTCCACGAGGCGCTCGCCGCGCTGCCGGACGGCCGCGTCGCCTGGTACCCGGGCGCGCACCACGACATCCACGCCCAGCACCCCGACCGGCTCGCGGAGGACCTCCTCGCGCTCGCCGCGTCGGCCGCACCCGAGAGGGTCGAGAAGGAAGGTCAGCAGTGAGCCTGCTCGTCGTCATGGGGTCCGGCGAGACCGCCCCCACGATGGTCAAGATCCACCGCGAGGTGCTCGCCGCCTCCGGGTCCGGTCCCGCGGTCATGCTCGACACGCCGTTCGCGTTCCAGCGCAACGCGGACGAGCTCGTGACCCGCACGAAGCAGTACTTCGCCGAGAGCGTCGGCACGCCGGTCGAGGTCGCGTCGTGGCGCCGCGCGGACGTCCCCGTCGTCGAGCAGGAGACGGCGCTCGCGCGCCTGCACGAGGCCCGCTGGGTCTTCGCCGGCCCCGGCTCCCCGACGTACGCGCTGCGCCAGTGGCGCGGCACCGCCCTGCCCGAGGCCCTGCTCGACGTCGCGGCCCGCGGCGGCACGCTCGTCTTCGGCTCCGCCGCGGTCTGCACGCTCGGCACGCACACGGTGCCGGTGTACGAGATCTACAAGGTCGGCGAGGACCCGTTCTGGGAGAAGGGGCTCGACCTCTTCGGCCGGCTGACCGGGCTGGCCGCCGTCGTCGTCCCGCACTACGACAACACCGAGGGGGGCGGGCACGACACCCGCTTCTGCTACCTCGGCGAGGAGCGGCTCGCGCTGCTCGAGACCGAGCTGCCCGAGGAGGTCGGCGTCCTCGGGGTCGACGAGCACACCGCCCTCGTCGCCGACCTCGGGACGCGGGAGGTCCGCGTGCTCGGCAACGGCGTCGTCACCGTCCGCCGGCGCGGCCGGTCGACGACGTTCCCGGCCGGGACGACGACGACGCTCGACGCGCTCGGCGCGCTGCTGCGCGGCGAGGACGACGTCGCCGACGGGCAGAACACCTCTGCCACACCGGCCGCGGCGCCGGTCGAGGTCCCGGCGCCCGTCGCCGGGCCGTCCCTGCGCGGCGACGCGGAGGCGGCGCGCGAGCGCTTCGACGAGGCCGTCGCGGCCCGGGACGTCGACGGCGCCGTCGCGGCCGTCCTCGACCTCGAGGCCGCGATCCGCGCCTGGACCGCCGACACCCTGCAGAGCGACGACGCCGACCACGCCCGGCGGGTGCTGCGCGCCCTCGTCGTCCGGCTCGGCGACCTCGCCCGCGTCGGCGCCCGCGACCCGCGGGAGGCCGTCGCGCCGCTCGTCGGCCTGCTCCTCGACGTGCGCGCGACCGCCCGCGCCGCGAAGGACTTCGCGACGTCGGACCAGGTGCGCGACGGCCTCGCCGCAGCCGGCGTCGAGGTCCGCGACACCCCAGACGGCGCCGAGTGGCACCTCCTCACCCCGTGATCATGAACGTGACGCCAGTGATCATGAACCTCAGACCCGTGATCATGAACCCCAGGGCGGGCCGGTCACTCCGTCGTCCATGATCACCGTGCTCGCGTTCATGATCACCGTGCTCAGGTTCATGATCACCGTGGTGGGGTGCGGTTGGGGTCCTCGTGGATCGCGAGGAACAGGCTCCAGGGGCGGCCGCCGGGGGTCGGCTCGCGGTCGGCGAACTCCTCGAGGAGGCCGTACAGGCGCGTCTCGAGCTCGTCGAGCTCGGCGTCGGACAGGCGCAGCCCGAGCCTGGTGACCCGGGACAGGTCCTGGCCCGCGCTCTCCTCGAGGAAGGTCCGCAGGAGCACACGGCCGCCGCTGTCCGCGTCGTCGTAGTCGAGGGTCCACGACTTGCGGGTCGAGCGGTACGGCACCTCGCGCGACCCCCGCGGGCCGCGGCGCGGGTCGCCCGCGACGAGGAAGCCCGTGTCGACGAGCGTGCGGACGTGGTGGAGCACGGACGCGGGGTTGCGGCCGAGCCGCTCGGCGATCTCCTTGTTGGTCAACGCCTCGTCGAGCGTCATGCGCAGGATCCGCATCCGCAGCGTGCTCGCGAGCGCCCGGGCCTCGGCGTCGGTCGCGGCGCGGCGGGGCGACGTCGGCTCCGGTTCCACGCGCGCCACTCTAGCCGGGCCGTGCCGACCGATTGACTTTTCCCAATCGGACGGGGACCCTCGTCGTCGTGACGACGACCGACCCCGCGACGCGCACGCCGTCGCTGTGGCACCACGCCGACTTCCGCCGCCTCTGGGTCGGGGACACCCTGAGCCAGCTCGGCGTCCCCCTCACCGGGCTCGCGCTGCCCGTCCTCGCCGTCGAGACGCTCGGCGCCGACGAGCGCCAGATGGGCCTGCTCGTCGCGCTCGAGTCGGTGGCGTTCCTCGTCATCGGGCTGCCGGCCGGCGCGTGGGTCGACCGCTGGCGCAAGAAGCGGGTGCTCGTCGCCGGCGACCTCGCCCGGGCCGCCGTCCTGGCGTCGGTCCCGCTCGCGTGGGCGGCCGGCACGCTGACGATGGTCCAGCTCTACGTCGTCGCGGCCGCCCTGTCCGTCGCGACGGTGTTCTTCGACGTCGCCTACCAGTCCTTCCTGCCCTCGCTCGTGGCCCCCGAGCAGGTCGTCGACGGCAACTCCAAGCTCCAGGCGAGCCAGTCGGTCGCGCAGATCGCCGGCCCGGCGGCGGGCGGGGCCCTGCTCAAGGTGCTCAGCCCCGCCTGGCTCGTCGCCGGCAACGCCGTGACCTTCCTGCTGTCCGCGGCCTTCGTCGGCCGGATCGCGCACTCCGAGACCCCGCCGGACCGCTCGACGCGCCGGCCGCTGCGCGTCGAGGTCGGCGAGGGCCTGCGGTTCGTCGTCACCCACCGGCTCCTGCGCCGGATCGTCGCGTGCACGTCGCTGAGCAACCTCTTCATGGCCATGACGGCGGCCCTGCTCACCCTGTTCGTCCTGCGCGACCTCGGCGAGAGCCCGGCGACGCTCGGGCTCGTCTTCTCCGCGAGCGCGGTCGGCGGGCTCGTCGGCGCCGTCGTGACGAACGCCGTGACGCGCGTCGTCGGCGAGGGACGCGCGATCGCGCTGTCCGCGCTCGTCGGGGTGCCGTTCCTCGCGCTCACCCCGGCGGCCGCGCTCGTGCCGGAGGGGCGCTGGGCCGCCGTCGTCCTCGTCGTCGGCGGGGTCGGCACGTGGTTCAGCGTCGTCGTCTACAACATCACCCAGGTGAGCTTCCGCCAGCGGGTCTGCCCGCCCGCGCTGCTCGGCCGGATGAACGCCTCGGTGCGCTTCGTC
This sequence comes from Kineosporiaceae bacterium, assembly GCA_052038585.1. Lineage (GTDB taxonomy): Bacteria > Actinomycetota > Actinomycetes > Actinomycetales > Kineosporiaceae > JBQGCR01. The sequence continues at coordinate 5,041 of JBQGCR010000290.1, read as the reverse complement.
GTCTGGGGCACCCAGCCGATCGGCGCCCTCGCCGGCGGCCTGCTCGGCGCGGCGCTCGGCGTCCTGCCGACGCTGTGGCTGGCCGTCGCCGGCGGCCTCCTCGCGACGCTGCCGGTCGTCGTGTCGCCGCTGCTCGGGATGCGCGACCTGCCCGGGCCGCCCTCGGACGACGCCCGGGTCGGCTAACGTCGACCAGGTGCCCAGCACCGACCTGCCGCTGCGCCCGCTGCCGATGACCAACCCGGTGCGGGGCTACGACTGGGGCTCCCACACCGCGCTCGCGTCCCTCCAGGGCCGCCCGCCGACGCCCGAGCCGCAGGCGGAGCTGTGGATGGGCGGGCACCCGAGCAGCCCGTCGACGGTCGACGTCGACGGCCGGGCGGTCCCGTTGCCGGCCGACCTGCCCTACCTGCTCAAGGTCCTCGCCGTGGAGCGGGCGCTGTCGGTGCAGGTGCACCCCGACCACGCGCGGGCCGCGCAGCGCTTCGCCGCGGCCTCCGGGTCCTACGTCGACGCGTGCGGCAAGCCCGAGCTCCTCGTCACCCTCACGCCGTTCGAGGCGATGGCCGGCTTCCGGGACGACCACTCCGCCGCCCGCCTCGGCCGCTGGTTCGACGTGCCGGGCCTCGAGCTCGGCGACGGTCCCCGGGCGGGGCTGGCCCGGATCGTCCACCTGACGGCCGACGAGCGCACCGACCTGTCGAAGCGGTGCGTCGAGCGGGCCTTCGAGCTGTCGACGGACCCGGGGGCTGACGACGTCGACCGCCACCTGGCCGCGCTCGTCGTCCGGCTCGCCGAGGAGCACCCCGGCGACGCGCTCGTCGTCGCCCCGCTGCTCATGTTCGTCCACTTCCTGCCGGCCGGGGCGTCCCTGTACCTGCCGGCCGGGGTGCCGCACGCCTACCTCGGCGGCGTCGGCGTCGAGGTCATGGCGGCGTCCGACAACGTGCTCCGCGCGGGCCTGACGACCAAGCACGTCGACCCCGAGGAGCTGCTCGCCTGCCTCGACCCGCAGGGCCGGGCGCACCCGGGCCTGGAGCCGAGCACCGAGGGCGACGCGCAGGTGTGGTGGGTGCCGGACCGCGACTTCGCGCTCGCCCGGGTGCTGCTCGACGCCGGCGACGTCCGGCTGCCGGACGGGCTCGCCGGACCGCACGTCGTCCTCGCGACGTCGGGCGACGTCACCGTCTCCGCCCCGGGCGGCGAGGCCGTCGCGCGGCAGGGGTTCTCGGTGTTCGTCCCGGCCGGCAGCGGCCCGGTGACGCTCGCCGCCGACGGTCCCGCCACGGCCTACGTGGCCGCCCCGGGCCGGTCCCCCGGCCGCTGAGCCCGCGCGGCGGGCGGCCCTCAGCCCTCGCTGCGGGTGCGGGAGGCCGTCTCCTGCGCGAGCTCGTCGACGACGAGCCGCTCCTGCCCGGCGTCCTGGGTGCGGTAGGCGACCCGCCCCACGACGTGCGCCGCGACGGGCGCCGTGAGCAGCTGGAAGGCCGCGACGAGGAGCAGCCCGGCCGCGACCCGCGGCGTCGCCTGGATCGCGGCGCCGGTGAGGACGAACATGAGGCCGAGCACCTGGGTCTTCGTCGCGGCGTGCATCCGGCTGAGCAGGTCCGGGAACCGCACGAGCGCCACGGCCGCGGTGAGCGAGAAGACCGCACCGACGAGGATGAGGACGCCGGACAGGGCGTCGAGGGCCGTGCTCATCGCAGGTCCACCTCCTCCTCGGGGTCGGCGACCCCGGACTCCGTGCCCGGCGCTGCGGCGGTCTCCCGCGGCTCGACCTTCGGCGCGACGACGAGCCGCGCGACGCTCACCGAGGCGACGAAGCCCAGCAGTGCCGCGGCGAGGAGCACGGGCACGAACGTCGCCTCGCCCGTCATCGCGACGACGACGCCGAGGCCGCAGACGAGGACCGCGAGCATGACGTCGACCGCGACGAGCCGGTCGAGCAGCGTCGGGCCGCGCACGACGCGGACGATGACGAGGACGACGGCCACCGCGAGGACGACCCCCGACGGCCAGACGGCCCAGGCGGGCATGGTCACGAGACACCTCCGTCGACGGGACGGGCCGGGTCGATGCCGAGCACCGCGAGCACGCGGGCCTCGAGTCCGAGCACCCGGACCCGGACGCCGTCGACGTCGTGCTCGTCCCCGACGCCGAGCACGTGGACGTGGAGCGTCCGCGCCCGGTCGTCGACCTCGAGCACGACCGTGCCGGGCACGAGCGAGACGATCTCGGCGACGAGCGCCTGGACCGCGTCCGACGTCGTCGTGAGGTCCACCCGGACGACGGCGACCTGGGGCGGCGGGCCCGGCCGCAGCGCCATCCAGCCCACCTGGACGCTGGAGCGCGTGAGGTCGAGGAGGACGACGCCGACGAGCCGCAGCAGCGGCAGGAGGCGCACGCGGCCGGACCTCGGCAGCGCCGGCAGCGGCAGCGCGAGCATGACGAGCAGGGCGACGGCGAGACCGCCGAGGATGTTCCCGACGGACACGTCGCCCCACAGCCCGACCCACACGACGACGAGCCAGGCGACCATGCCGGCCTGCCGTCGGACGTCGCGCCGGTCGCCCGCGCGGGAGGGGTGCGCGGGCCCGGCGCCGGGACCGTGCCCGGTCGGGACCGCGGTGCTCACGAGCCACCTCCGAGGACCTCGACGACGTAGGTGCGGGGGTCGCGGACCGCCGTCGCGGCCCGCTCGGTGTAGGCGTAGAGGGGCCCGGCGACGACGGTGATCGCCGGGGCCCCGACGACGAGCGCCGCCGTGACGCCGACCATCGCCCGCGGCACGCGCACCTGCCGGTCGGTGAGCCGGCCGGCGCGGTGGCCGGGGCCGAGCTCGGGGTCGTCGGCGCCGTCCGCGCCGTCCGCGTCGTCGTCCGTCCCGCCGGCGACGCCCCCGCCCGAGCCCGCCCCGAGCGGGCCGACGAGCACCCGCTCGGGCAACGACGGCGTCTGCCAGAACGCCCGGTTCCACACCTTGGCCAGCGCGTAGAGCGTGAGCAGCCCGGTCAGGGTGCCGACGCCGACCGCGACGTGGGCGAGCGCCGAGCCCTGCGCCACACCGGCCTGGAGCAGGCCGAGCTTGCCGAGGAACCCGGAGAACGGCGGGATCCCGGCGAGGTTGAGCGCCGGCACCGCGAAGAGCACCGCGATCCCCGGGGAGACCCAGGCGAGCCCGCCGAAGCGGTCGAGCTCCGTCGTGCCCGTGCGTCGCTCGACGAGGCCGGCGACGAGGAACAGCGTCGTCTGGACGACGATGTGGTGGACGACGTAGAAGATCGCGCCGGCCACGCCCGCGCCGGTCGCGAGCGCCACGCCCATGACCGTGTAGCCGATGTGGCTGACGAGGGTGAACGAGAGCATCCGCTTGAGGTCGCCCTGCACCATCGCGCCGAAGATCCCGACGAGCATGGTGAGCACGGCGACGACGAGCAGCAGCTCCGTGAGCGCCCGGTCGGGGAAGAGCAGGGTCTGCGTCCGCAGGATCGCGTAGACGCCGACCTTGGTGAGCAGGCCCGCGAAGACCGCGGTGACGATCGCCGGGGCCGTCGGGTAGCTGTCCGGAAGCCAGCCGGACAGCGGGAACGCGGCGGCCTTGATGCCGAAGGCGATGAGGAGCATGAGCTGCAGCACGGCCTGGGTGCCGTCGGGCAGCTCGGGCAGGCGCTGCGCGAGCTGGGCCATGTTCACCGTGCCGGTCGCGGCGTAGACGAGCGCGATCGCGGTGAGGAAGACGACCGACGACGCGAGGCTGACGACGACGTACGTCGTCCCCGCCCGGATCCGCTCGGCCGTGCCGCCGAGGGTGAGCAGCACGTAGGACGCCGCGAGGAGGATCTCGAACCCGACGAAGAGGTTGAACAGGTCCCCGGAGAGGAAGGCGTTCGCGACGCCCGCGACGAGGACGAGGTAGGTCGGGTGGAAGATCGAGACCGGCGTCTCCTCGTCGCCGTCGGACATGCCCTGGCCGACGGCGTAGAGGAGGACGCCCAGGGTGACGGCGGACGAGACGACGAGCATGAGCGCCGACAGCCGGTCGACGACGAGCGCGATGCCGAGCGGCTCGGGCCAGCCGCCGACCCAGACTGCCGTCGTCCCCTGCCGGTCGACGCCGACGAGCAGGGCGACGGCGACGCCGAGGACGGCGACGAGCACCCAGGTCGACGTCGCCCGCTGCGCGCGCGGCCGGCGGCCGAGGACGAGGCACAGGCCCGCGCCGAGCAGGGGCAGGACGACGGGGAGCGGGACGAGGACGTTCACGGGCGTCTCCTCGACATCGCGTCGACGTCGTCCCGGGACACCTCGGTGGCCACCCGCGCGTCCTCGGCGTCGTCCGCGACCTCGTCGGAGCCGGTGAGCTGCCAGGACCGGTAGGCCATGGCGAGCAGGAACGCGCTGACGCCGAAGGTGATGACGATCGCGGTGAGCGCGAGCGCCTGGGGCAGCGGGTCGCTCATCTCGCCGGGCTCGGCGACGCCGAGCAGCGGCGGCTCCCCCGCCTCCCCGCTCGCGAGGAGGATGAGGACGTTGACCGCGTTGCCGAGGATGACGACGCCGAGCAGCACCTGGACGAGGCTGCGGCGCAGGAGCAGGTTGACCCCGCACGCCACGACGACGGCGACGGTCACCGCGAGGGTGAAGGACGCGCTCACGAGGGACCTCCCGGTCGGTTCGGCGTGGTGACGGGGACGCTGCGCACCTCGACGCGGTCCGGCGCGCCCTCGAGGCGGACGACGACGGGTTCGAGGCGGGCCTCGGGCTCGGGCTGCTGGACGTCGACCTCGGCGCCGAGGCTGCGCAGCACGTCGAGGACGAGCCCGACGACGATGAGGTAGACGCCGACGTCGAACAGCAGCGAGGTGACGAACTTGACCTGGCCGACCGTCGGCACGTCCCAGTAGACGATCGCGCTCTGGAGCACCTGGCCGCCGAGGACCATCGCGCCGACCGCGGTGCCGGTGACGACGAGCAGCCCCCACCCGAGGAGCGTGCCCGCCTGGACCGGCAGGGCCGAGCCGAGCTCGAACCGGCCGCCCGC
>JBQGCR010000289.1:0-11241 GCA_052038585.1 Kineosporiaceae bacterium | reverse complement strand
CAGCTCGCGACCGTCGTCGGCATGTACCGGATCAGCGAGGACGGCCGGCAGGCGCTCGAGCTGCCCGGGTTCGGCGGCTACCGGACGATCTACGGCGGCTCGTTCCCGGTGCGGATCTGGACGGCGTACATGGAGGGCGCGCTCGAGGGCCAGGAGGTGCTCGACCTGCCCGACCGCGCGAACGTCGGCGACACCGTGAACCCCGAGCCGACGTCCCGGCCGACGCGCACGTCGACCCCGACGCGCCGGCCCACCCGGGAGCCCACGCAGGAGCCGACCCAGGAGCCGACGCAGGAGCCGACGCAGCAGCCCACGCAGGAGCCGACGCAGGACCCGACGACTCCGCCTCCCCCGCCGGGCGACGGCAACGGTGGCGGCAACGGTGGCGGCAACGGCGGCGGCAACGGCGGCGGTGGTGGCGGTGGCGGCGGCGGTGGCGGCGGTGGCGGCGGTGGCGGCGACGCCGGTGGCGGTGGTGGTGGCGGCGACGCCGGTGGCGGCACGGGCGGCGATCTCGGCGGCGGCGGGCAGGACCCGGCGCAGCCGTGACGCCCGAGTCGCCGACGGCCGTGCGGAGCGCCCCGACCGCCGCCCCCTCCCGCGAGGACCCGCTCGTCGCCCGGCTGTCCGAGGTGGTCGGCGGGCCGGCCGGGGGCCGACGCGCGCCGTACCGCGGTGTGCTCCAGGCCGCCACGGTGCTCGTCCTGCTCGCCGTCGGCGTGCTCGCGGCGGGCCTGGTGACCAAGGCGCACTGCCGCGCCGAGGGCTGGTCGTCGCCGGACCAGTTCTGGCACGCCTGCTACAGCGACAACCCCGCCCTCTACGCGCAGGCCGGGCTCGGCCCGTCGTCGACGACGGCGCTGCCGGACGCCCTCGAGCTGCTCGGCCAGCCGCCGCTCGCGGGGACGGCGATGTGGCTCGTCGGCCGGCTCGTCGGTGCGGACGACCCGGCCCGGGAGGCGCTGCAGTTCTTCGACCTGTCCGCCGTCGTCCTCGCGGCCGCCCTCGCGCTCGGCGTCGCGCTGCTCGCCCGCGCGGCGCCCGGCCGGCCGTGGGACGCCGCGCACCTGGCGCTGTCGCCCGTCGTCCTGCTCGCCGGCCTCGTCTCGTACGACCTGCTCGCCGTCGCGCTCGTCGCGGCCGCCGCGCTCGCGTGGTCGCGCCGGCACCCGGCTGCCGCCGGCGTCCTGCTCGGCCTCGCGGTGGCGACCCGGCCGGTCTACGCGCTCGTCGGCGTGGCCCTCGTCGCCCTGGCGCTGCGCACGAGCCGGTGGGTCCCGGTGCTCACGGCCTGCGGCCTGGCCCTGGTCACGTGGCTGGGGCTGCGCGTCGTGCTGCTGCCCGGCTGGGACGGCGGGCTCGGCGAGGCGTGGGGCCGCTGGCGCGACCAGGAGGCGAGCTACGGCTCGCTGTGGCTCGTGCCGGACCTGCTCGCGCGCAGCCGGCCCCGGGCCGCGGGGGTGTGGCCGGTCGAGGCCCTGCCGACCGCGACGGTGACGGCGCTGGCGCTGCTCGGCGTCGTCGTCGTCGTCCTCGTGACCGTGCTCCTCGCGCTCGCCGCTCCCGTGCGGCCGCGGCTCGCGCACGTCGCGCTCTTCGCCGTCGCCGGGGTGCTGCTCGTCTCCAAGTCGGTCCCGCCGCAGGCGGCCCTGCTCCTGCTGCCGCTCGTGGCCCTCGCCGGGCTGCGCTGGCGCGACCACCTCGTGTGGGCCGGCGCCGAGACGGTCTACTTCGTCGCCGTCTGGCTCTACATCGCCGGGACGCAGGACCCGGACCGCGGGCTCACCGCCGCCCTCTACGCGCTCGTCCTGCTGGCGCGCTCGGCGGCGCTGGTCCGGCTCATGGTGTGCGCCGCCCGCGCGATGCGCGCGCCGGAGGCCGACCCGGTGCGGGGCGCCCCCGACGACGAGGAGCCGGGGGAGGACCCGCACGCCGGGCCGCTCGCCGGCCTGCCGGACGCCCTCGTCGTCCGCACGTCCTGACCGCCGTCTCCACAGGGCGCCGCCGGCGATTTCGGGACGGCGCCCGCCGCCCCGTACGATGGACCGTCCGCGTCGTCCCGGCCCTGTCCGGACCCGGCGGCGCGGCAGACGCACAAGCCCTCCTGTCACGGAGAGACCGTGACCGCCAAGACCAGAGGAGGTGGGTTCACGCATGCGTCGCTACGAGCTCATGGTCATCCTTGACCCCGATCTCGAGGAGCGCACCGTCGCCCCGTCGCTCGACAAGTTCCTCAACGTCATCCGCAAGGGTGGCGGCTCCATCGAGAACGTCGACATCTGGGGCCGGCGTCGCCTGGCCTACGAGATCAAGAAGAAGCCCGAGGGCATCTACGCCGTCGTCGACATGACGGCCGAGCCCGCGCTCGCCAAGGAGCTGGACCGCCAGCTGAACCTCAACGAGTCCGTCCTGCGCACGAAGCTCATGCGCCCGGACGCCCGCTGACGTCCAGCCCGCCCGACAAGCCCAGACCCTGACCCCCGAGGCGGAGACTTCATGGCCGGCGAGACCGTCATCACGATCATCGGCAACCTGACCAACGACCCGGAGCTGCGGTTCACCCCGTCCGGGGCCGCGGTCGCCAACTTCACCGTCGCGTCGACCCCCCGCACGTTCGACCGTCAGTCGAACGAGTGGAAGGACGGCGAGACGCTCTTCATGCGCTGCTCGGTGTGGCGCGACGCCGCGGAGAACGTCGCGGAGTCGCTCACGCGGGGCACGCGGGTGCTCGTCACGGGCCGGCTCAAGAGCCGCTCGTACGAGACGAAGGAGGGCGAGAAGCGCACCGTGATCGAGCTCGAGGTCGACGAGGTCGGCCCGTCCCTGCGCTACGCCACGACGAAGGTCAACCGGACCCAGCGTGGTGGCGGCGGCGGGGGCGGCGGTTTCGGCGGCGGGGGCGGTGGCTCCTACGGCGGCGGCGGGGGCGGCTCGTTCGACGGGGGCGGCGGCGGGCGGCAGCAGCAGCCGGCCGACGACCCGTGGGCGACCGGCCCGTCCGGCGGTTTCGGCGGGGGCAACGAGGAGCCCCCGTTCTGAGGCCCCAGGCCTGAATCTGACCAGCACCACCCACCCATCCCGGGGCGCACCCCCGGGCTCCCAGGAGGAGCACCACGATGGCGAAGCCACCCGTTCGCAAGCCCAAGAAGAAGCAGAACCCGCTCAAGGCCGCGAAGATCGAGGTCGTCGACTACAAGGACACCGCGCTCCTGCGGAAGTTCATCTCCGACCGCGGCAAGATCCGCGCCCGCCGCGTCACCGGTGTCTCGGTGCAGCAGCAGCGTGAGATCGCCCGCGCGGTGAAGAACGCCCGCGAGATGGCGCTGCTCCCGTACTCGAGCTCGGCCCGCTGAGGAGGATCACGATGAAGCTCATCCTCACCCAGGAGGTCTCCGGCCTCGGGACCGCCGGCGACGTCGTCGAGGTCAAGGACGGCTACGCCCGCAACTTCCTGCTGCCGCGCAGCCTGGCCACGCCGTGGACCAAGGGCGGCCAGAAGCAGGTGGAGGCGATCAGCAAGGCCCGCAAGGCCCGCGAGGTCGCGACGCTCGAGGAGGCGCAGACCCTGCGCGCCCGCCTCGAGGGTGCCCCGGTCCGCCTCACGGCCAAGGCCGGCCAGGGCGGTCGCCTCTTCGGCGCGATCACGCCGGCCGACGTCGCCGCGGCCGTGACCGCTGCCGGCGGCCCGTCGGTCGACAAGCGCAAGGTCGAGGTCGGCCAGCCGATCAAGTCGACGGGCGAGTACACCGTCACGGTGCGCCTGCACGCCGACGTCCAGGCGAAGGTCAAGCTCCAGGTCGTCGCGAGCTGACCCGAGGCACCACCTGCACCACCCGGACCCGTCCGCCCCGCGAGGGGCGGGCGGGTCCGTGCGTTCGCGGCCGGCGCGAGGGTGCCTACGATCATGGGGACCGACCGGCCGCGCCCCGCGGCGGGTCCCGTCGCCGGGGAGGCGGTCCTCGTGGTCGCCGTCCTCCAGGTGGTCGCGGGTCTGCTGCTGCTCGGCCTCGGCGGCGAGCTGCTCGTCCGCGGCGCCGTCGGACTGGCCCGACGGCTCGGGGTGAGCCCGCTCGTCGTCGGGCTGACGTTCGTCGGGTTCGGCACCTCGGCCCCCGAGCTCGTGACGTCCGTCCAGGCGGGCCTGGCCGGCTCGCCGGGCATCGCCTGGGGCAACGTCGTCGGGTCCAACCTCTTCAACATCCTCGTCGTGCTCGGGGCGGCCGCCGTCGTCGCGCCGCTCGCCGTCTCCCGGCTGGCGCTGCGCCGCGACGCCGTCGTCGGTCTCGGCGCCGCGGCGCTCGTCGCGGCCCTCATGCTCGCCGGGGCGACGCAGCGGGTCGCCGGAGCGGTCCTCGTCGGGCTGCTGCTCGGCTACCTCGCCCTCGCGTGGCGCCAGGAGCGCGCCGCCCCGGCCGACGGGGACGTCGTCGCCGGGCCGGAGGTCGGGGTCGGCCGGGCGGCCTGCCTGGCCGTCCTCGGGTTCGCGGTGGTCGTCGCCGGGGCGCGGCTGCTCGTCACCGGGGCCGTCGAGGTGGCCGACGCGCTCGGGGTGGCCGAGGAGGTCGTCGGCCTCACGGTCGTGGCCGTCGGGACGGCCGCCCCGGAGCTCGTCACCGCCGTCGTCGCCACCGCCCGCGGCCCGTCCGGGCTCGCCCTGGGCAACGTCCTGGGGTCGAACGTGTGGAACCTGCTCGGCATCGGCGGTGCGACGGCGCTCGTGGCGCCGGGGCCGGTGCCGGCGCACCTGGCCCGCGTCGACGCGCCGCTCCTCGTGCTCGTGACGGCCCTGCTGCTCGTCATGGTCGCGACCGGCCGGCGGATCAGCCGGCGGGAGGGGGCGGTGCTGCTCGCCGGCTACGCCGGCTACCTGTGGTGGCTGTGGCCGTGAGGACCGCCCCTCACCGGACGGCGCCGGGGACCATCCAGGCGGTGCCCCGTGCACGGAGCCCCAGGGCGACGGCGCGGGTCAGCATGAACCAGCCCGAGAAGGCGACCCAGAGCCACACCAGGCCTGCGGCGCCGTCGGGGGCGAAGCGGACGACGACGACCGCGACGGGCGCGTAGAGGGCGAGCTGGACGACGCCGGCGACGGCGAGGTACCGGCCGTCGCCCGCGCCGATGAGGACGCCGTCGAGCACGAAGACGTACCCGGCGAGCGGCTGGGTGAGCGCGGCGACGGCGAGGGCGGCGACGAGGGCGGTGACGACGTCGTCGTCGGCCGTGAACACCGGTGCGAGCGCGCCCCGACCGAGCAGGAGCAGCACCCCGAGGACGACGCCGGCGGCCACGCCCCAGCGCACCATGCGCCCGGTGACGGCCCGGACCCCCGCGACGTCCCCGGCGCCGAGCCGCACGCCGGTGAGCGCCTGGGCGGCGATGGCCAGGGCGTCGAGGGCCAGGGCGAGCAGCCCCCAGACGTTGGCGGCGACCTGGTGCGCGGCGAGCGCGGCGCTGCCCTGCCGGGCCGCGGCCCACGTCGTGACGAGCAGGGCCGCGCGCAGGGCGAGGGTCCGCACGAGCAGGGGGACGCCGGTGCGCAGCGAGCCGAGCACGCCGGTCGGGTGCGGGCGCAGCGGGGCGCCGTGCCGGCGGGCGCCGCGGACGACGACGGCCGCGACGGCGACGCCCATCCCGAGCTGGGTCAGGCTCGTGCCGATCGCGGCCCCGGCGATGCCGAGGTCGAGGCCGAGGACGAGCGTGACGCTGAGGACGGCGTTGACCACGGCGCCGGTGGTCGCGACGACGAGCGGCGTGCGGGTGTCCTGCAGGCCGCGCAGGACGCCCGTGGCGGCGAGGACGACGAGCATCCCGGGCAGCCCGGGCAGGGACCAGTGCAGGTAGGTGACGGCCTGCGCGGCGACGTCGTCCTCGGGGCCGAACGCCGCGACGAGGCCCGGGGCGGCGAGGACGCCGACGAGGCCCAGGGCGGTGCCGAGGAGCAGGGCGAGCCAGAGGCCGTCGACGCCGACGGCGAGCGCCCCGCGCAGGTCCTGCGCGCCGAGCCGGCGGGCCACGGCGCCGGTCGTGCCGTAGGCGAGGAACACGCAGAGGCCGACGACGCTGCCGAGGACGGCCGACGCGATGCCGAGGCCGGCGAGCGGGGCCGTCCCGAGGCGTCCGACGACGGCCGAGTCGACGAGGAGGAACAGCGGCTCGGCGACGAGGGCGAAGAACGCCGGGACGGCGAGGGCGAGGACGTCGCGGTCCCGGACGGGCGTCGTCCGGTCGTCGGTCCCCATGCGGTCATGCTCTCCCGGGCGCCCGCCGGGCCGGCGCGCGGGGTGTCGGTGAACTTTCTTCCGTCCACAGGGGGTGCACGCCGTTCCCGCGCGTCAGGGGCGCGTCCGCTCGTGAAGCGCGCGTGTCGTCCCCAGTCCCGTCCACAGGCTGTGGGGATCCGCCCGCGCGTCCTGCACAGGTTGTCCCCAGGTCGTCCCCAGACTGGTCCACAGGGCGGATTGCCCCCTGTCGGTGCCGCGCCGTAGCGTCGCCCGCGTTGCGCACGGCTTGCTCCAGGGCTTGCACACTTGTCGTCCGGCCGGTTCGAACGTATGTTCGATGCTGCCGGTGTCCCCGATCGAAGGAGTCTCCCCGGATGTCGCTCGCGGAGCTCGAGGGGAACGGTCCCCGGTCGTCGGGCCCGAGCGAGGACTTCGGGCGGACCCCGCCGCAGGACGTCGCGGCGGAGCAGAGCGTCCTCGGCGGCATGATGCTGTCGAAGGACGCCGTCGCCGACGTCATCGAGGTGCTGCGCGGGGCCGACTTCTACAAGCCGGCGCACGAGATGGTCTACGAGGCGATCCTCGACCTCTACGGCCGCGGGGAGCCGGCCGACGCCGTCACCGTCGCCGCGGAGCTGACCAAGCGCGGCGAGCTCGGCCGCGTCGGCGGCCCGGTCTACCTCCACACGCTCATCTCGTCGGTGCCGACCGCGGCGAACGCCGGGTACTACGCCAAGATCGTGCAGGAGCGGGCGATCCTGCGCCGGCTCGTCACGGCCGGCACGAAGATCGTCCAGCTCGGCTACGCGGCCGAGGGCGGCGACGTCGAGGACATCGTCAACCGGGCCCAGGCCGAGGTGTACTCGGTCGCGGAGAACCGGCAGAGCGAGGACTTCGTCGCCGTCGCGGAGACGATCGAGGCGACGATCGACGAGATCGAGGCGTCCACCCACCGCGGCGACGGCATGGTCGGCGTCCCGACCGGCTTCGCCGACCTCGACCGCCTGACGAACGGCCTCCACCCCGGCCAGATGATCGTCATCGCGGCGAGGCCTGCTGTGGGCAAGTCGACGGTGGGATTGGACATATGCCGCAGTGCGGCCATTCATCACAACATGCCCGCCGTCATCTTCAGCCTGGAGATGAGCCGGACCGAGATCACGATGCGTCTGCTCTCGGCGGAGGCGCGGATCCCGCTGCAGAACATGCGCAAGGGCACGATGCGCGACGAGGACTGGACGCGCCTCGCCCGGACGATGGGCACCGTCTCGGAGGCGCCGCTGTTCATCGACGACAGCCCGAACATGTCGCTCATGGAGATCCGGGCCAAGTGCCGCCGGCTCAAGCAGCGGCACGGCCTCAAGCTCGTCGTCGTCGACTACCTCCAGCTCATGACGAGCGGCAAGAAGGTCGAGAGCCGCCAGCAGGAGGTCTCGGAGTTCTCCCGCGCCCTCAAGCTCCTCGCCAAGGAGCTCGAGGTGCCGGTCATCGCGATCAGCCAGCTGAACCGTGGTCCCGAGCAGCGCACCGACAAGCGCCCGATGGTCAGCGACCTGCGTGAGTCCGGCTCGATCGAGCAGGACGCCGACATGGTCATGCTCATCCACCGCGAGGACATGTACGAGAAGGAGTCCCCCCGCGCCGGCGAGGCCGACTTCATCGTCGCCAAGCACCGCAACGGCCCCACCGACACGATCGTCGTCGCCTTCCAGGGCCACTACTCCCGCTTCGTCGACATGGCGACCTAAGCCTTTCGACGTCCGGTCGGCAGAAGGGCCGACGCGCCGGATGAGCGGAACAGCTCCTGAGAGGGTCCGGCGGTGGCCCGTCGTGCTCGGGTAGGGACGACCAGCTGTGCAGTGGCCGGCGTCCCGGTCTTCAGGGCACGATCCGAGGCCTGCCGCGGCCGGCCCATCTCATGGCTCGGCGAGCCGAGCGTCTACGGGAAAGTTCAGGGACCGCACTGCTCGGAGCGGACAGATCACGTCCCCCCGCCGCCCGTCCGGTCGAGGCCCGCGGACGTGCCCACAGTGCGCCCGTCCTTCTGCGGGTGCCTCGCGGCCACGTACAGCAGCGCGTTGACGAGGCCGATCACTCCCGCGATGACGAGGATGTGGGTCTCGACGTGGAGATAGCGGCCGCAGACCACCAAGAACGCGACGACGAGGGAGCTCCGGAGCAGCAGCGTCGCCAAGAGCCTCATCGCGTCACCACGGCGACCCCCTCGTTGACCCGCGCATCGACCCTCCACCCGCCGGACGCATCGAGGGTCGTGCCTGTCGAACACCTGACTGGTACGTCGTGCGTACCCATGAGCCCGATCAGTCGTAGGTGACATCGGCCCTCAGCGCGGCCGCCTTGACCGCCTTGAGTGACGTGCCGAAGTGGCAACCCAGGGCGTCGACGACCTTCGGAAAGCACGGCTCTCCCAGCCCTGCCGCCTCCGACGCGGAGCGTGATCCGGACGTCCCGGTGGCTCGGCGAGTGGAACGTGAGTCACCCCCTTCCGGCGGAGATCGGGGGCGCCAGGGGCCGCCTGATCGACGCCGCAGGACGTCAGCGGCCGCGGATGGGGTGGGCCGGGGCCTTCGGGGCGCGGCGGGGCGGGTGGACGCGGCCGGCGAAGGCCAGGCGGATGACGCGGTAGCGGTGCGGGCGGTACGGCTCGAGGAGCTCGAGCATCCGGGCGTCGTCGCCGCGCCGCTCGCCGGCGAGAAGCCACGTGACCATCGACGGGATGCCGGAGTCGCCGGTGACGACGGTGTCCGCGGAGCCGTACGTGACCGTCGCCAGGCACGCGAGGGTCCACGGGCCGACGCCGCGGACCTGGCCGAGCATGGCGAGAGCGGTCGCCGGGGCGAGGTCGGGCCGGGTGTGCAGGCGGTGGGCGCAGCGGGCCGCCTCGACGAGGTGCGTCGCGCGCTGCCGCTCGATCCCCAGCGGGTGCAGCGCCTCGTAGGCGAGCCGCCCGACCACCTGCGGGCTCGGCGGGACGAGGAGCCCGTCGACCCCGGGCGCCGGCGAGCCGAGCGCCCGGACGAGGCGGGCCCACTGCGCCGCGGCGTCCGCCCGGGCCACCCGCTGCTGGACGACGAACCACGCGAGGTCGTGCCAGAGCGTCCCCGTCGCCCCGACCCGGTCCCCGCCGTACCGGCGCCACAGGTCGCGCAGCGGTCCGCGGTCCGGCGCGAACCCCGCCGGGTCGTCGAGAAGCCCGAGCGTCGCCGGGGCCTGCCCGGCGAGCCACTGCGCCCCCGGCCCGTGCGTGCGCACCTCGGCCCGACGCGCGACGGTGTCCCACGTCGCGGTGAGCGTCCCCGGCCCCTCCGGGGTGAGCGTCGCCCGGTCGAGCCGGCCACGGGCCAGGCGCAGCGTCGGGTCGCCGGGGAGCATCGCGAGCGGTGCCAGGGTGAGGTCGAGGTCGACCGCGCCGGTGTCCAGCTCGAGGGCGGTCACGCCGCGATCCCGGCGAGGACGACGTCGACGACGACGGCGAGCTCGTCGTCCGTCGGCAGGTGGCCGCGCAGGAGCACCGGGTGGACGACGGCACCGCAGAGCATCGACGTCACGGCCCCGAGCGCGGGCTCCTCGAGCACTCCGTCGAGCAGGGCACGCATCGGCCGCTCGCCGTCGTCGACGAACGCGTCGCGCACGGCCGTGAGCTCCGGCACCGGTCCGGCCCGCTCGGCGAGGACGACGAGCGCGCGGTCGAGCCGGTGCTCGACCATCGCGGTGCGGAACGAGACGAGCTCGCCGAGCAGGTCGGCGCGCAGGTCACCGGTCGGCTCGTGGTGCGGCATCCCGCCGAACGCCGCGAACGCGTCGCTGACCAGGGCGAGCCGGTCCGGCCAGTGGGCGTAGAGCGTCGCCTTCGCGTAGCCGGCCCGGGCGGCCACCCGAGCGTGGGTCACGGCGTCCCAACCACCCTCGACGAGCTCGTCGATCGTCGCCGCGAGCACGTCCCGCCGGGTCCGGGTCACCCGTGGGTCGACGGCCGCCGCGGGCGCAGGGCTGAGGGCCATGCCGAGATCGTACGCACTTCCGGACGCCACGTTCGCTTCTGAACAACCTGTCCACTTGTCCGGTCCCCGCGACAGAGCAGATTGGTGCCGGCTCCGATCGCCGCGACGTCCGCCGCAACGACCAGCCGGCCGACGAACCGTGCGACCCGGGACGGATCGCCAACCGGACACGGCGACGACGGTCGAGCAAGATCAGCGTGAGGTAGAGAGCCGGTACGGCGTAGGCGTACCAGACCTCTTCTACGCGAAGATCTTGGTGGTCGTCCGGGGGCGACGGCTCACGCCGGCTGCTGAGAGCCGCTGCGCCGCAGGACGATGGGCAGCGACGCGAGAGCGAGCGCTCCGGCGCCGAGCGACAGGACGGCGTAGGACGACCCGGCGACGACGACGCCGGAGAGCACGCCGCCACCGGCCCCGGCCAGGGCGACGAGGACGTCGACGTTGCCCTGCACCCGGGGGCGCTGCGCCAGGGCGGTGCCCTCGACGACGAGCGCGGTGCCGGAGAGCAGGCCGAGGTTCCAGCCGAGGCCGAGCAGGACGAGCGCGACGACGGTGACGACGAGCGAGCCCCCCGGCCCGGTCGCGGCGACGACACCGGCCGCGGCGGTGCCCGCGGCCGCGGCGACGGCGACCCGGGTCGCCCCGACGCGGTCGACCACCCAGCCGGTGATCGGGGACGGCAGGAACATCGCCGCGATGTGCAGGCCGATGACGAGACCGACGTCGCCGAGCCCGTGGTCGTGGTGCGCCATGTGCACCGGCGTCATCGTCATGACCGCGACCATCGCGATCTGGGTGAGGACCATGACCGTGCCGCCGGCCAGCGCGCGGTCGGCCCTCGGGGCCAGGACGGGAGCCGGCGTGCCGGCCGCGACGGCGGCGGCCGCGTCGGCGGCCGCGACCCGGCGGGCGAGGAGCAGGGGGTCGGGCCGCAGGAGGGCGACGAGCGCGACGCCGGCCGCGGCGTAGGCGACCGCGGCGAGCAGGAACGGGCCCGC
>JBQGCR010000288.1:0-9322 GCA_052038585.1 Kineosporiaceae bacterium | reverse complement strand
CGGAGCGCGCCCTCGACGGTGACGACGAGGAACGGCATGGCGACGAAGGTCTGGGCGAGCACGACCGCCGTCGTCGTGAACGGGATCTGCAGGCCCGTCCACTGGTCGAGCCAGCGCCCGGCGATCCCGTTGCGCCCGTAGGCGAGCAGGAGCGCCACACCGCCGACGACGGGCGGCAGGACGAGCGGGAGGGTGACGAGCGCGCGCAGCCACCGGACGGCGCCCAGGCCGGAGCGCGCGAGGACCCACGCCAGCGGGACCCCGACGACGAGCGCGATACCGGTCGTCACGGTCGCCGTGAGGAGCGACAGCCGCAGGGCGTCGAGCGCCTCGGTTTCGGCGAGGATCCGCGGCAGGTCCCGCCACGGCGCGAGGAGCACCATGCCGAGCAGCGGCAGGAGGAGGAAGACGACGGCGACACCGGCGGGCACGCCGAGCGCCCACGGGGTCGGGGACGGGCCGACGGTGCGGGTCACGGCGCCAGGAAGCCGGCGTCGGTGAGGACGGCGGTGCCGTCGGCGGAGAGCACGTAGTCGACGAACGCCTGCGCCGCAGCGGGGTCGCGGCTGTCGGTCAGCGCCGCGATCGGGTACGTCGTCGCGGCGTTGACGTCGGCCGGGATCTCGATGCCCCGGACGTCGTCGCCCGCGGCGCGGACGTCGGTGACGTAGACGACGCCGGCGTCCACCTCGCCGAGCCGCACCTTGGCCAGCGTCGCCTTGACGTCGGCCTCCTCGGTGACGGGCGTGACGGTGAGCCCGGCGTTGTCGAGGACCTCGGCCGCCGTCGCCCCGCACGGCACCTCGACCTGGCACAGCGCGACCGTGACGTCCGGCCGGGCGAGGTCGGCGAGCGCGGTGACGCCGGCGGGGTTCGCCGCGGGCACGACGACCTGCATGACGTTGCGCGCGAACGGGGACGACGACGCCGCGGCACCGGCGGAGACGACGGCGTCCATCGTCCGCTGCGACGCCGAGGCGAAGACGTCGGCCGGTGCGCCGGAGGTGATCTGCGTGGCGAGGGCCGACGACGCCCCGAAGCTCACGACGACACGGGTCCCGGGGTTGGCCTCCTCGAATCGTTCCGCGAGCGCCGTGAAGGGGTCGGTGAGCGACGCGGCGGCGAGCACGGTGACCTCCCCGCCGGAGCCCTCGTCGGACCCCCCCTCGTCCGACGGGCCGCAGGCGGCGACGAGGACGGCGACGACGAGAAGGGCGGGGACGGGATGGCGCACGGTGTCTCCAGCGTGTGGGCGCGGCTCAGCCGGCGGGGATCTCGACGGTGACGTTGGTCGACTTGACGCTCGCCACCGCGAGCACGCCCGGCTCGAGCCCGAGGTCGTCCGCGGCCTCGCGGCTCATGAGGCTGACGACGCGGTAGGGCCCGGCCTGGAGCTCGACCTGCGCCATGACGGTGTCCTTGACCACCCGCGTGACGAGCCCCCGGAAGTGGTTGCGCGCGGACTGCGCCACGGCCGGCCGCGGCTCGGTCCGGGCGGCGGCCGCGAGCTGCTCGGCAAACCGGGCGAGCACCGCGCCGTCGACCACCTGGCGGTTCGACTCGTCGACCGTCGTCTCCAGGCGGCCGGTGTCGGCCCAGCGGCGCACGGTGTCGTCGCTGACCCCGAGCAGCTCGGCGGCCTGGCGGATCCGGAAGACGGGCGTCATGGCCTGACTCTAGCCGCATCTGCGGCGCCAGGGACACCAGGGAGCCGAATCTCGGGACGTCCGTCCCGGTCGCCGACAGGAGACCGGTCCCGGCGTTCACCGCCACGACACCGCCGGTTCTCCCGGCGGCCGTCGTGATCCGCGAGAGTCCCGGGCTGATGCCCCGCGACCGCCCGGAGACCACCCCCGTCCTACGGGTCGTCACGGCAGCCCTGCGCCGACCGGCGCTGCGCCGGCTCGTCGGCGGGTACTTCGCCTACTGCCTGGCCCGCAAGGCGTCCCGCGTCGCCCTCGTCGTCGCGGCCTTCGAGGCAGCGGGCGTCTCGGGGGCCGCGCTCGTCGCCGCCGTCCAGCTGCTGCCGGCCGTCGTGGCGGCCCCGCTCGCCCCCGCGCTGACCGACCGGGTGAGTCCGGCACGCGCCCTGACGCTCGGGTACCTCACCCAGGCCCTCGGGCTCGCGGCGACGGGTGCGGCGCTCGTGCTCGACGCCTCGCTCGGCGTCGTCACCGTTCTGGCCGGCGTGGCCGCAGCGGCCTTCACGGTGACCCGCCCGGTCTACCTCGCGTCGCTCCCTGACGCCGTCCGGACCCCCGAGGAGGTCGCCGCGGGCAACGCGCTCTCCGCCTGGGTGGACGGCGTCGCCTCGGTCGCCGGCCCGCTCCTGGCCGCCGCCGCGCTGGCGACCGTCGGCGGCGGCTGGGTGCTCGTCCTCCTCGGCGCCGTCGCGGCGGTCGCCGCCGCGGGGTCGGCCGGCGTGCGCACCCCGGCGGTAGCCGGCGAGGCGACCGGGCTCGCGTCCGCCGTCCGGGCGGGGCTCGGCGCGGTCCGCGGGGACGGGAGCACGGCGACGCTGCTCGGCCTGGTCTGCCTGCAGTACGCCGTGGTGGGCCTCCTCGACGTCCTGCTCGTCGTCACCACCGTCGAGCTCCTCGCCCGCCCGGCCTCCGCCTCCGGGGTGCTCACCGCGGCGCTCGGGGTCGGCGCGACCGTGGGAGGCCTCGCCTCGACCGTCCTCGCCGGGCGCCGACGGCTGTCCCCGGCGCTGCTCGCCGGGGCGTGCCTCGGCGGGCTGCCGCTCGGGCTGGTCGCCGTCGCGTCCGCCACCTGGCCCGTCGCCGGGCTCGTCGCCCTGCTGGGCGTCGGGAAGAGCCTGCTCACCGTCGCCGCCCAGACGCTGCTCCAGCGGACCGTCGAGCCCGCCGTGGCGGCACGGGTCTTCGGCGTCCAGGAGGGGCTCGTCCAGGCCGGGACGGCGGCGGGATCGGCCCTCGGCCCGCTGCTCGTCGTCGTGGCCGGCCCGCGGGGCGCGCTCGCCGCCACCGCCGTCCTCCTGCCCGTCGCGACGCTCGCCGGCGCAGCGGCGCTGCGCCGGCTCGACCGCCGTGCCGTCGTCCCCGGCGCCACGTTCGCCCTCCTGCGCCACGTGCCCTTCCTCGCCCTCCTGCCGCTGCGCCTCCTGGAACGGCTGGCCCGCGCGACGGACGAGCGCGAGGTCCCCGCGGGTGCCGCCGTGGTTCGCGAGGGCGAGCCGGGGGACGAGTACTACGTCGTCGCCTCGGGGCAGGTCGAGGTCTTCGCCGCGGGCGCCGCGGCGCGCACCCTGGGTCCCGGTGAGGGCTTCGGCGAGATCGCCCTCCTGCACGCGGTCCCCCGCACCGCGACGGTCGTGGCGACGACGGACGTGCGGCTCGTCGCCCTGCAGCGCAGCGACTTCCTCGCCGCGCTCACCGGCGTCGAGCCCGCCGCCGCGGCGGCCGCCGTCACGGCACGCGAGTACCTCGAGGACGACGGCCGCCGCAGCGGCGACGGCTGACCGGGCTCAGACCGGCTCGAGCGTCGTCGACCAGAGCGACGCCCCGGTGAGGTCGCGCAGGTCCACGGTGAGCCGCCGGGAGGCGCCGTCGATGCCCACCTCCCCGAAGTACTGGAACCCCTCGAGCGGCGAGACGTTCTGCCGCGGAGGGGCCGCGACGAACTCCGCCCGCGGGCCGAAGGTCGCGTCGAGGGCACCGGGACCGAACCCGCCGGCGTGCATCGGCCCGGACACGAACTCCCAGAACGGCGTGAACTCGGTGAAGGCCGCCCGCGACGGGTCGTAGTGGTGCGCCGCGGTGTAGTGGACGTCGGCCGTCACCCACACGACGTTCTCGATGCCGCGGCGGTGGATCTCGCGCAGGACCCAGGCGATCTGCCGCTCGCGGCCGAGCGGGGCACCCGGGTCGCCCTGCGCGACGGCCTCGACGTCCAGCGGGCCGTCGCCGACGACGAGACCCAGCGGCATGTCGGACTGCACGACCTTCCACGTCGCCCGGGAGCGGTCGAGCTGCTCGACGAGCCAGCGCGCCTGGCGGCCGCCGAGGATGCCCCCCAGCGGGCTCGGCTCCCCCGGCTGCAGTCCGGGCGAGTTCGCGTCCCGGTAGGGCCGCATGTCGATGGTGACGACGTCGAGCAGCGGCCCGTAGGCGGTCCGCCGGGCGAGGCCCGCCCCGCGGGCGACCCGGGGGTCGACCGGGAAGAACTCACGGAAGGCGCGGTGCGCCCGCGCCGCGAGCACGTCGACCCGCTTCTCGGTGTAGCGGGCGTCGTCGAGGATCTCGCCCGGGTACCAGTTGTTGACGACCTCGTGGTCGTCCCACTGGCTGATGACCGGCACGTGCGCGGTGAAGGCCTGCATCGAGGCGTCGGCGAGGTTGTACTTGTAGTTGCCGCGGAAGTCGGCGAGCGTCTGCGCGACGTGCGCCTTCGCCTCGTCGAGCACGTTGCGGTAGACGCGCCCGTCGGGGAGGGTGACGTCGCCGGTGATCGGCCCGTCGGCGTAGATGCTGTCGCCGCTGTGCAGGAGGAAGTCCGGCTGCCGGGCCGCCATCGCCGCGAAGATCGGGAAGCCCCCGATGTCCGGGTTGCGCCCCCACCCCTGGCCGCTGTGGTCGCCCGTCCACACGAAGCGGACGTCGCGGGCGGCGTCGTGACCGTCGGCGGAGGGTGCGGTCCGGAAGGTGCCGCTGCGGCTGTCGCCGTCGGGACGCTCGGCGTCGGGGTCGGCGAGCACGACGCGGTAGGCGACGTCACGCCCGGCGGGAAGCCCGCGCAGCCGGTGCCGGCCGGTGAAGTCGCTCGAGGCGGTGAGCAGCGGGCCGCGGACGGTCCTCACCCGGGAGCCGGAGAACGAACCGGTCGCGCTGACCTGGACGAACATCCGCGCCGGACGGTCCGAGCGGGCCCAGACGACGGCGCCGTCGGCGCCGACGTCGCCCGTCTGGACGCCGTGCGTGAGCCGCGGCCGGGAGGTCGTGAGCAGGCCGGCCGCCCGGGCGGGACCCTGGCCGAGGACCGGCAGACCGGCGCCGGCGACGGCCGTCGCGCCGAGGAGGAGACTGCGTCGGGTGGGACGGGGGGTGGGGTTCGTCATGCCTCGCGACGCTCGCGGACCCCGATGAGGTGCGGTCGACGCCGCGGTGACAGCCCGATGACCCTGCGGCGGACGGTCACAACCACCCGTTGCGGCGGAACCCCCGGTGGATCAGCAGGCACACCACCATCATGAGCGCGAGGACGGCCGGGTACCCCCACGTGGCGTCGGCCCCGAGCATGCCATCGAAGTTCATGCCGTAGATCCCGGCGATCATCGTCGGCACCGCGGCGATGACCACCCACGCGGAGATCTTGCGCATGTCCTCCGTCTCGGCCACCGAGGCCCGCGCGAGGCTCGCCTGGAGCACCGAGGACAGCAGCTCGTCGAAGCTCGCCACGTGCTCGCGGACCCGGTCGAGGTGGTCCGCCACGTCCGTCATGAGCCCGCGCACCTCCTCGGGCACGAGCGGGTGCGGCCGCTCGGCGAGGTCGTGCAACGGGCGGTGGACCGCCGCCGTCAGCCGCTTCATCTCGATGACGTCGCGCTTGAGCTGGTAGACCCGCTCGACGTCGGACGCCGCCCGCGCGGAGAACACCGCGACCTCGATCTCCTCGATGTCGTCGTCCACGGCGTCGACCACGGCGAGGTAGTCGTCGACCACCTGGTCGACCACCCCGTGCAGCACCGCGGCGGGGCCGTGCGCCAGCCGCTGCGGGTCGGCCTCGAGCCGGCGCCGGACCCGGCCCGACGAGCCGCCCCGGCCGAAGCGCACCGTCAGTGCGGAGCACGGGCCGACGACGACGGTCATCGTCCCCGTCTCGACGACGTCGCCGCCCGCCGTCCTGGCGTGGCGCTCGACGTACGCCAGGGTCCGCATCGCGACGGCGAGCAGGTCATCGCCGCGCTCGGACCGCGGCCGGTGCCCGACGTGCAGCACCTCCTGCACGTGGGCCGGCACGTCGAGCAGCCGGCAGAGCATCGCGAGCTGACGCTGGTTCGGGTTCTCGACGGCGACCCAGACGAACCCGTCGCCGGACGCGGCGCGCTCGAGCGCCTCGTCGAACCGCACGTCGGCGCCGCGGACCCCGTCGGCGTAGCGCGCCCAGTCCACGACGGTGTCGACGAGCCCGGGCGGCAGGCCGGCGGCCGAGGGCCTGCGCAGCAGCGCGAAGCGCGGCACCGGCCGGTCCACACCGCACCTCCTCTCGAGCCCCGTCCCCAGGATGCACCACCGCATCGTCGGGCCGATGCCGTCGCCGCTTCACGCCGCGGACGGGTGAGCGTCGCCGACCGGCGGTGGGATCGACGCCGTGACAGCCTCCCACTCCCCCGCCGGCCTGACCCGGCGCACCGTCCTCGGCGCCGCCGGCGCCGGGGCCCTGCTGGTGCCCGACACCCGCCTGGCCCACGCGCACCCGTTGCGCCAGGACCCCTTCTCCCTCGGCGTCGCGTCCGGCGACCCGCTCGCCACGGCCGTCGTGCTGTGGACCCGGCTCGTGCGGGACCCCTTCGACGCGACGAGCCTGCCCGCCCGCGACGTCGAGGTGAGCTGGCAGGTCGCCACCGACCCGAGGTTCCGCCGGGTCGTGCGCGTGGCCGTGGCCCGCGCGCGCGTCCGGGCCGGTCACAGCGTCCACGTCGACGTCCGCGGTCTTCGGCCCGGCACGGAGTACTGGTACCGGTTCCGCGCGCGGCGCTGGCTGTCCCCCGTCGGGCGGACCCTGACGCTGCCCCGCGTCGGCGTCCCGACGGGCCGGGTACGCCTGGCCGTCGCGAGCTGCCAGGACCTGCAGAACGGCTACTGGCCCGCGTACGCGGCCCTGGCCGACGAGGACGTCGACCTCGTGCTGCACCTCGGCGACTACGTCTACGAGTACGACGCGAGCAGCGCCTTCGCCGACCGCCGTCACGTCATGGTCGACACGGCCGGCCTGGACCAGCTGCGCACGCTCGCCGACTACCGGGCCCGCCACGCGCAGTACAGGCTCGACCCTGCCCTGCAGGCCGCGCACGCGCGCGCCCCGTGGATGCTCGTCTGGGACGACCACGAGGTCGAGAACAACTACGCCGGCCTCCTCGACGAGATCGACGACACCGGCGCCCGCTTCCAGGACCCCGCCGCCTTCGCCGCGCAGCGCGCCGCCGGGTACCGGGCGTACTGGGAGCACCTGCCGCTGCGCCCCCGGCCGGCGCGGGACGGGTCCCTGCGGCTCTACCGCGGGGTCGACGTCGGCGACCTCGTCCGGATCAGCCTGCTCGACACCCGGCAGTACCGCACGGACCAGCCAGGCGGCTTCCCGAGCGACTTCGGCGCCGAGGCGGCGGGTTCCGCCGACCCCGCCGGCACGCTGACCGGGGCCGAGCAGGAGGCGTGGCTGCTCGACCGGCTGCGCACCTCGCCGGCCCGGTGGGACGTCGTCGCGCAGCAGGTCATGATGTCGCGCACCCGGTTCCCGAACCCGCTGCCCGGCGTGCCGCTGCCCTACCTGACCAACCTCGACCAGTGGGACGGCTACGCGGTCCAACGCCGGCGGCTCCTCGAGGCGGTCGCGGCGGCCGGGACCGCGAACCCCGTCGTCCTCGCCGGCGACATCCACTCGACGTGGATGAACGACCTCGTCGCAGACCCCGACGACCCGCACGCGCCGGTCGTCGCGAGCGAGTTCGTCACGACGAGCATCTCCAGCGACTTCCCCGTCGCCTTCGACGCCCCGATCAAGGCGAGCCTGGGGGTTCTCAACCCCCGGACCCGCTACTTCGACGGACTGAACCGCGGCTACCTGCTGTGCGACGTCACCCCCGAGCGGTGGCTCACCGAGGTCCGCTCCGTCGCCACGATCGCGACGCCCACCGCACCGGTGACGACGACGGCCGCCTTCGCCGTCGAGGCCGGCGCACCGGGCGTCGTGCCCGCATGACCCGACCCCGACCGAAAGGACGTCCCGTGCGCCGTTCCCGCGCCCTGACCGCCGCCGCTGCCGCCGCCTGCCTCGGCGGGCTGACCCTGCTCGGCCCCACCGCCACGGCGGTGACCAACCCCTGGCAGTTCCTGCCCCTGCCCGGCACCGCCTACGACCAGGTGACCGCCGAGTGGGACACCCCGTTCGTCGTCCCGAAGAACTACACCCAGACCCTCGTCTCGGACGAGACCACGCTCGACATCTACCCCGACGGGGTCGACGACCTCACGGACATGAACACGGTCAACGAGACCGGGCTGCGCAAGGGTCGCTACCTCTTCCGCACCCACGAGGTCGGCGAGAACGGCGCCGTGTCGATCGTCGACACGAAGACCGGCGAGTCGAAGGTGCTGCTCCAGCGGGCGGACTGGCGCCGCCTCGACGGCATCCGCTGGACGCCGTGGGGCACGCTCCTGTTCGCCGAGGAGACGACGGGCGGCCGGCTCTTCGAGGCGTTCTTCGACCGGAACGACCCGACGGTCGTCACCCGCGTCGAGGAGCGGACGGACGTCGGCATCCTGCGCCACGAGGGCATCGAGGCCCTCGCCAACGGGACCGTCTACGTCATCGACGAG
The DNA here is from genome assembly GCA_052038585.1 of Kineosporiaceae bacterium. Lineage (GTDB taxonomy): Bacteria > Actinomycetota > Actinomycetes > Actinomycetales > Kineosporiaceae > JBQGCR01. The sequence goes on along the minus strand of JBQGCR010000288.1, from coordinate 767 downwards.
CTCAACGGCGGGTCGGTCTACCGCTTCGTCCCGTCGATCCCCGGGGACCTCAGCAGCGGCCAGCTCTTCGCCCTGAAGATCCGGGGGCTCACCGACGCGCAGCAGCTGTGGAGCCAGGACACCTTCACGCAGAAGGTCGGGCGCTTCGAGTGGGTGCCGCTCGACATGGACCAGGTCCGCATCGACGCGGACGTCGCCTCGAACGCCGTGGCCGCGACCGAGTTCGGCCGCCCCGAGGACGTCGAGTACATCGACGGCGTGCTCTACGTGGCCAACACGAGCGAGGACCGCGTCATCGCCGTCGACCTCAAGCGCAAGAAGGTCAGCGGCTTCGTCGAGGCCGGCGTCAACGTCCCGGTCGAGGACGCCGCGACGAGCACGTCCGGCTTCAACGGTCCGGACAACCTCGCGCAGGGCCCCGACGGCCGGCTGTGGGTCGTCGAGGACAACTTCGCCAGCGACATCTACGCGGCCGGCCTCGACAAGAACGGCGACGGCCGGGCCGACCGGGTCAACCTGTTCGCCTCGCTCAAGGACCCGGGCGCCGAGGGGACGGGGATCTACTTCACCCCCGGCGGCACGCTGCTCGTCAACGTGCAGCACGCGGACAAGCCGCTCACCGACGGGACGTGGGCGATCACCCGCCGCTAGGCGGACGGCTCGACGTGGGGCGGGCCGGGGGGGCCCCCGGGCCGGCCCCCCCCGGGCGGGCCGGCGCGGGGGGGCCCCCGGGGGGGCGGGGTGTGCCGGGGGGCGGGGGGGCCCCC